>CAYTUE010000018.1:9379-18596 GCA_964441085.1 uncultured Planctomycetaceae bacterium | reverse complement strand
CCATCTTGTCATGCACCCGTATAAACGGCATGAAGCTTGGCTGTCTTCGCTACAAACTGAAAACGGAGCACATTGCCGTTCTTCACGTATGAGTTCAGTCGTTTTGCGACTGTCTGCGGGAAACCCAACTCGCTCATCCAGCCCTGCATTGAAATGTTTGGGCAAATCGGCGAAAACAAGGGTTGGTTGGGCCACGGAAGGATTGCTATGACATGGATTTACAACATCGCCTACAGCCTTGCGCTGCTGTTACTGTCGCCAGTGATCGCATATCGAGCCATCAAACATGGGCGATATCGTCGAGGTTGGCGAGAGAAATTCTTTGGCCAACTGCCTGTTGCTACCACGTCGGAGACTCAACCAAAACCAGAACCAAAACCAACCGTTTGGTTTCACGCAGTGAGTGTGGGTGAAGTTCTGCAGTTGCCGAAGCTGATCAGCGAATTCCAAGCAGCCACTCGCTCACAGTTTCAGCCTGTTGTCACAACCAGTACGGACACCGGATATGACTTGGCCGTGGATCGGTTTCCTGATTTCCAAGTCACGTGGTTTCCTCTTGATTTTTCTTGGGCTGTCAAGACGGCGATTCGTCGTATTCAGCCAGCAGCTGTCGTGCTGGTGGAATTGGAACTGTGGCCCAACTTTCTTGGTACCTGCAAACAAATGCAGATTCCAACATCAGTGATCAACGCTCGAATCAGTGAACGGAGCTTCACAGGCTACTCCAGATTTTCGCGAATCTTTCGTCCTGTTTTTCAAAGCATCAGTCTTGCCGTTGCTCAATCAAAAACATATGCCGAAAGGCTGATTGCGTTGGGTTGTTCATCGGAATCTGTGGTGGTGTCGGGCAATATTAAGTTTGATGGAGTGACCACAGATCGGAATAATTCAAAGACCAAGTCGCTCAAAGAAATCTTGGGCCTGAAAGCGAATGAAACGGTGTTTCTTGCTGGCAGTACTCAGGCAACAGAAGAAGCGATTGCGTTGGATGCATGGGATGCTGCTCGCGTCAATTTTCCCGACCTGAGAATCATCTTGGTGCCTCGACACAAAGAACGCTTTCAAGAAGTTGCCAGTCTGATTCGTGAACGAGGTTATCCATTGGTTCAGCGATCGACGTTAAACCTGCATACGAATCTTCTTTCTGATTCGCCTGATTATCAACCCGTGATTTTGCTTGACACGATTGGGGAATTATCAGCGGCGTGGGGTTTGGCGGATGTCGCATTTGTTGGTGGAAGTTTTGGAAATCGAGGCGGACAAAACATGCTGGAACCTGCAGCATATGGTGCTGCTGTGACGTTTGGTCCGAATACCAAAAACTTTCGAGACATCGTGAAGCGGCTGCTGGATGCTGATGCTGCTGTCAGGCTGGATCAACCTCAAGATCTGACAGTGACTTTACAACAACTGCTAGCCAACTCGGAACGCTGCCAGCAACTCGGGCAGAATGCAGCGACCTGTGTGAAAAAACAGCAAGGTGCGATACAAAAAACGGTTCGCAAGTTGTGCCAGCTGTTGGGAGTCTCACCAAGTCACGCTGCAAATGCAGCGTGAGGATAAAGTGCTGAACACGGCTCAACTGCACATGATGCTCTGCTGAAAAAATGAGTTTGGCAGCCATGAACTGGCCGCTGATGACAGTGAGATCGAAGGTCTGGCCGAGACTCGTCAAACAGCAGATTCTGACGATTGTGTGGCGCAAGATGGATTCAGTTACCTAGCTCACTTATGGGTGAAAAAGGGATCATCGTGACCGTTGCGAGAGTCTGAACGTTGACGATTTGGTTCCATAGCCCAGCGATGGTGGCGTTTTTTGTGCGCAACTCACGATACGTTTTTTTGCAAAATTTTGTGACTGAATTTGGACACGGCAAAACAGCTTCTTGGTGGTCGTGTTTTCTGATTGTGATGATGACTTTGTTGCGTTTTTTAAGTTGCGTCTTGCGCTGTGTTTTTGGAGTCTTCCCAAGATCACCGGTTTTATGTTCTGTGATTTTGTAAAGACAGAAGTCTTACAGCCGGGCATGAAATCAGCATTGATACGTGAGATGAACTTGCAAGACAGCGCAGCGCAACACGGTGTACCAAGACCGTAGGTTATGTGCTTTGGAGGTTCCCTCTTTTCCAACCACGGTTCGATCATCAGCGACCGTGGTCGTCTCCTTGGGATTAGACTTCAGTGAGCCATTCGAGTACCAAGCTACATCAACTGGAAGGTCTTCGTGGAATTGCCGCATTTATGGTGGTACTTTCTCACCTGCGGCTTACATTTTTTGTTGATGCAGAACAAGTAATCACCAGCCATTGGGGAAGCACGGCGGCTGTTTTCTTTGAAGCAATCATCGATGGTAACTTTGCTGTTTGGCTGTTTTGGGTCATGTCGGCATTGGTACTGTCTCTTCGTTTTCACATGTCGTCCGATGCTTCTGCTTGCAGCACGATGCTGACCGATGCAGCCATTCGTCGGTATCCTCGTCTTTTGGTTCCGGTGATGGCATCGGTGTTGTTTGCGTGGATCTTGCATCAGGCCGGATTGATGTCAAATGTTCAGCTGGCAAACTTGTTGGGGCCTAAATATGACGAATGGCTTGGCTCGTTTTATCTGTTTGAACCAAACGGCATCGCCGCATTGAAGTCTGCGGCTTGGGAAGCTTTCTTTGCTTACGAGCTATCCAGTTCTTACAACTCGGCATTGTGGACCATGGAACCGGAATTGTACGGGTCTCTTTTCCTGTTTGCTTATCTGGCTCTTGCAGGTAAACATTCAGCTCGCTGGCTGATTTACCTTGTGACCATTGGCATCGTGTATTGTTTGTCGATTCATTGGATCAACGCGTTTGTGATTGGTGCGATGATTTGTGATTGGTTTGTGAATCGCGATGCTCTGCGAAAATTCTTTCCTGATGTCTTAGGGCGTTATGCGACCTGTCTTGTTCATCATCAAGGGATCGCTGTCTTGTCGATTCTTCCGATGATGTTTCTGATCGGTTTGACAAACTTGGGCGGTGTACTGCACTTGTTGTTGGCGTCCATGTTGACAGCCTACGTTGTTGTCAGTCGACCGGCGGGAAATCTGTTTTCACGGAAGCTACCCGTGTTTCTTGGAAAGATATCATTTGGCCTGTACTTGGCTCATACACCCATTATTTGTGCAGTTGCCTATCCTGTTTACTCCAACCTGCTGGGATTGTTCTCACCATGGTTCGCGGCCATTGTTGCGTCCATCTTGCTGATTGGACTTTCTCTTTTGAGTGGCTGGGTCATGTGGTTTATTGCAGACCGTCCTGCCATTGCGTTTGCTAGGAAAGTCGCCCATGTCCTTAAACCACGAACTCCAAAATCATAACGGGCAGTCACGAGTTGTGTGTCATCGAGCGATCTCTGTTGCTGTGAGAGGACGTTAGGGGCCGACGTGTTAAGCGTTGGTTTGTGATTCGGGAAGCGCTGGGATTCATGGAGAGGTAAGCAGCTTGTTACGGTGAATCTGTAGCGATGTGGCCGAACTTTCACTATCGTGTAAAAAAAATGCCACGATGCCCTGCCCTGTGGGTCGTTTCTTCAATTCACATCATTTGATGACAAGGTTTTTCAATGCCGACTGCTTCTTCGCTGATTACTTTGCTTTGTTCTTCGCACTGTTCTGTGCACTGTCGGGTGCTACTAGTGCTAGGCAGCGTCTTGATCAGCATGGCTGATTCGGCTGTGGCTCAAGAAACACTGAAATTGAATGGCTTGTTTCAAAGTGGCATGGTTTTGCAGCAGAAGCAGTCAGCGCCTGTTTGGGGAGTCACTGAAGCGGGAGCAGAAGTGCGGGTCAGCGGGTCTTGGTCGAAGAAGTCGGTGTCGACAAAGGCAGATGCGGATGGCAAGTGGCAGGTGACGATTGATACGCCTGAGGCTGGAGGGCCATACCAAGTCGCAGTTCGCAGTGGTGCCATGACAAAGACACTGAAAAACGTACTGATTGGTGAGGTTTGGATTTGTTCTGGCCAATCAAACATGCAGTGGAAGATGCGTGGCTTTGGAGTGCAGCATTGGGCAGCAGATGTGGCCAAGGCGAAGAAGCCAAATATTCGACTGTGTAATATCCCTCAAGTTTTGGGACTGGAAGGGCAGGACGATGTCAAAGCCACATGGCAATCGTGTAACCCCAATACGGTCTTAAATTTCAGCGCCGTGGCCTACTTTTTTGGCTCACAGATTCACGAAAAAACGGGTGTACCAGTTGGCTTGATTTCAACCAACTGGGGTGGGTCATCTGCGGAAGCATGGGTCAGTCCCGAAGTGCTCGCCAAGCAGTTTCCAGAATTCAAAACACAGTCGTCTCGATACGCGGGATGGATCAAGCAAACGGGCGTGACCTATCAGGCAAGAAATAAGCCGAAGACGCTTAATCAACGCAGCCCATCTGTGCTTTACAACGCGATGATTGAACCTCTTGTGCCTTTCGCCTTTCGCGGTGTGATCTGGTACCAAGGAGAATCAAATGTGAAACAACCTGAACAGTACCAGACTTTGTTTCCTGCGATGATTCGTAATTGGCGAGACAAATGGGGACAGGGCGATTTCCCTTTTTATTATGTGCAAATCGCGCCGTTTCACTACAAGACGAACCCGATGAGTACCGCGTTTCTGCGTGAGGCTCAAACGATGGCACTGTCAGAACCGAATACTGGGATGGCCGTAACGATGGATGTGGGTAACCCCACAAATATCCACCCTAAACTGAAGAAGCCCGTTGCCGACCGATTGGCTCGGCTGGCATTGTCACGAACCTACGGTATGAAAGGCATTGTGGACGTTGGTCCGATGTTCGAAAGTTCAAGCGTGAAAGGTAAGACGATTGAACTGTCCTTTCAGGGCGTGGGGAGTGGGTTGACGACCAATGATGGGGAATCGCCAAGCCACTTTATGATTGCAGGAAGCAATCGTCAGTTTGTGAAAGCTGAAGCAACCATCCAAGGGGATAAGGTTGTCGTGACCAGTGAAGCGATTGCCAAGCCAGTCGCCGTGCGTTACGGCTGGGGCAGTGCTGACATGCCGAATCTTAGTAATCAAGAAGGCTTGCCAGCTTCGTCGTTTCGTACTGACGACTGGCCGATTCAGTAAGGTCAGCCTTGACCTTGTGGTTGTCTCTTGGTCAGGCAACGACAACGTCAATGTCAAGGGCGAAGGGCGAAGGTTTTGAACAGGGCCTGTGGGCGAGCGAGTTTCGTTTTCAGGCAAGCGGTGACGCTATGGCACGGGCAGTAGATTTAGCAACTGGTCGTCGTGTAAAGACGTGACAATTCGAGAAGCCATTGAAAAGTCTCCTGCTGCTGTGTGTGGATTGGGCACGGATACAGTGAATGCTCCCGCAGCGGCGGCTGCTTTCGTGCCCGTTTCACTGTCTTCCAGTACGAGTGTCTGAGATGGGCGTACGTTGAGCTTTTGGATCGCCTGTTGGTAAATTTCAGGGTGTGGTTTTCCATGGATCACATCTTCTGCCGTGAGCGCAAACTGAAAACGCGGTAGCAAGCCAAATTCGTTAAGCATGTCTTGGAGGTATGTTCTTGGCGACGATGTGGCGACGGCCTTTGGGAGCCCAAGATATTCAATGCGATCGAGAAGCTCGAATAATCCTGGCATTGCGTCAAGGTGATGTTTGGCGGCTTCTGCGAACAGTTGTTTTGTTTCTTCGTGCAGATCATCGATTGAGTCTGCGATCCCGGTGAGATCTTTGAGAGCCTGAAATGCTTCGTCTGGTCGCCGGCCAAGCATGCTTTGATGGATTTCGTCCGTCATTTGCAGGCCACGTCGTTCCAGCAGTTGGCGTCCCGAAATATCAAAAATGTCCTCGGTGTTTAACATCAGGCCGTCCATGTCGAAAACGACTGCTTTGATTTCAGGAGATGTCATATTGAGCAATGGCTTTGGGGTGATTTCAGGGAAATTGTATTTCTTCGGTTAACCACAGTTTGAGGCACCTTGAGATGTGTGGTTAGACCCAGCGCAGAACTGGCAGATGTGATTTTGCCAGATCCTAGCGCAATGCTGCCTGTTAAATGTCGGTTTTCGGCATTTGCGACGATGGGAACTCACCTGAAATCAGAATCGAGAACCAAGGCAGTCTCGTATCTTCATGTGTGTGCTGTAATATGGTGCAAAAATGCTTTCAGATGTGGCGTAGGCGAAGTGGTTTCAACTTTGCCTGTGGCAGTCAGGAAGTTTTTTCGGACTCTCAGCGAATTATCCAGTAGCACTTTCCACCATGGCAGACGACTTGGCGATTAGCGGAATCATTGGCAGCAGTGCTCCAATGCAGGAAGTTTTTCGGATGACCCGAAAAGTGGCTCCTGCACCAGCGACGGTTTTGTTGACCGGAGAAACGGGGACTGGCAAGGAACTGGTTGCGAAAGCTTTGCATGAACTGAGTGCTCGAGCTTCGGGGCCATTTATTCGAGTCAACTGTGGGGCACTTTCGGCGAGTTTACTGGAAAGTGAACTGTTTGGTCACATGAAAGGGGCGTTTACCAGTGCGGTTGAAAACCGGACTGGGCGTTTTGAAGCGGCGCATGGCGGCACCATCTTTTTAGACGAGATCAATTCTGTTAGCTATCAGTTGCAGGTTAAGCTTTTGCGAGTATTGCAGGAGCACGAATTTGAGCGTGTCGGTGATACAAAGACGATTCGAGTCGATTGTCGAGTGATTGCGGCGACCAATGTGGATTTGATGGATGAAATTCAAGCAGGCAATTTTCGAGAAGACTTGTACTACCGGCTAAATGTGGTTCCCATTTACTTGCCTGCGTTGCGTGAGCGTTCGGAAGACGTGCCTGACTTAGTCAAGTTTTTCGTAAAACGATATGTGGATGAGTACGGAATTGGGGCTACGTCTGTTTCAAATGATGCTCTTGATTTTCTCAGCCGATATGATTGGCCGGGGAATGTTCGTGAGCTGCAAAATTATATTGAACGAGCGATGGTGCTGACCAATTCAGATGTCATCGGGGTTGAGGATTTGCCTCAACATGTGCGAGGTCTGGCTCCTCTAAAAATTGGGCGACGGGAAGCTGAAGATTCGGAATCTCTGTGTTCAGATCTTGTCAGTCGTGGAATTTCTGAAGTGGGTGAAGATTCCAAATCGGTGTATCAACATGTGGTGTCTCGTGTTGAAAAAGAGGTCATCCTGCAAATTCTGCGTCAGTGCCAAGGGGTGCAAACTCGTGCAGCTGCTCGGCTCGGCATCAACCGAAATACTCTTCACAAAAAAATTGACGATTACGAGTTACAAGATGAGGCTCGATAGATACCTGCTGTGAGTATTCTAAGTACTCATCTGCAGCGGACCGATCGATTCTGTTGTTTGCCTTGGAATATCACGAGAAACTACTTTTGTCGGTGATGTGCTGTTACACTCGTTCTATGTCGATGTCATTGGATTGTGTTCGCCCATGTGTCTGTTTTCTTCCGTCGAATGATAGGTTTTCGTTGATGTCTTCTGCTTGGAAGTTTGTCTGTTTCTGTGTGCTGTTGTCGTCATCTGCAGCTGTTATCGCTGGAGATCGCTTGGCTGAAATTCAGAAATCATCGATTGCAGAAGGGAAATCGGAGATTGTTCATTGGGGTAACAATCCCGAAAAATACACTCAGTGGCGAACTCATTCTAATCGGTTGATTCCAGTTTACACCTACGGCACGCTGAACGGTGGTGAAGGAGTTGACTTGCGATCTTACACGGGCATGAACAGTGTTTATCGCAGCGAAGAATCGCTGAAAAGAATTTACGGGCGAGTCCCAGAACAAACGGTTTGTGAATCGGCTGTTTGGATGGACCAAACAAATATCGCCGACCTGCAGCGAGCAGCTGTGAAGGCTGGTAAGAAGCACATCTTTCTTGTGATCTTCGATGGCATGGACTGGCAGACCATGCAGGCTACCGCAATCTACAACCAACAGGCCATCATGTACGAAGCAGGTCGAGGGAGTGGGACTTTTCTTCAGCGTTACAAAGCAGGTGGAACGACTCAGTATGGCTACATGGTGACCAGTCCTCACAACGACGGGACCAAGGTGAATGTGAATACTCAGACGGTTGAAAATCCGGGTGGTGTGGGATTCGGTGGATACAATCCTCTGGCTGGTGGATTCACTCCTTGGGATGTGCCCACAGATGTGAGCTATCTGTTAGGCAGGCCAACGTCAGATGTGGTGGCTCATGTTTATACCGATTCAGCTTCGTCTGCTACCAGCATGACGGCCGGTGTGAAGACCTTCAATCATGCGATCGGAGTTGGACCCAGCGGCGAAAAATTGCTCACGATCGCTCATGAGCTTCAGGATGCCGGTTGGTCTGTGGGAGCTGTTTCTTCCGTTCCGATTAGTCATGCGACTCCTGGTTCTGCGTATGCTCATAATGTCAGTCGCAAAGACTACCAAGATATTTCTCGAGACTTACTCGGATTGCCATCGATCGCTCATCCCAAATCACCTTTGCCCGGAATGGATGTTGTGATCGGAGGTGGCTATGGAGTCAGCAAGACAAAAGACAAGAAGCAGGGAGAGAACTTCGAGGCAGGCAATATGTACCTTGCTGATTCCGACTTCGAAAAATCGTCCATTGAAAACGGGGGCCAGTATGTGACGGTTCAGTGTCAAGATGGAACGTCAGGCGAGTTTGAATTGATGCAAGCTGCAAAGAAAGCGGCTTCCCAAAATCATCGCCTGCTTGGTTTTTTTGGAGTGAAGATTGGAAATGGACACCTGCCTTTTCAAACAGCGAATGGCGACTTTAAGCCAGTGATTGGGAATGGCAAGAAGATCGAAACGTATAGTGAGAATCAATTAAAGCAAAATCCAAACCTAAGTCAGATGACAAATGCGGCGTTAGTGGTACTGTCGAGTCGAAAGACTTCCACTTGGCTCATGGTGGAAGCGGGCGACGTTGATTGGGCAAATCACGACAATAACTTGGACAACAGTATTGGAGCTGTGAACAGTGGTGATCAGGCAGTGAAAGCGATTGCCGAGTGGGTAGAAGAAAATAGCAACTGGAATGAATCGCTCATGATTGTGACGGCCGATCATGGGCACATGCTGAATTTGACTAAGCCTGAGGGCCTGATTGATACAGAAGCTGTTGGCAGCTCGACAGCAGCGAGTACCGTCGAAGAAAAAAAGACTGATAAGACACAGTAACCAAAGATGCTGAAGCCACTTGGCAGGGGCGAGTGAG
>CAYTUE010000018.1:0-9279 GCA_964441085.1 uncultured Planctomycetaceae bacterium | reverse complement strand
GATGCAGAGATGCGTGGTCGAGCTGACTTTGAAATCTTGATCACACAATTTGTTGATGAACTGCGAGCCGGAGAACGTCCAACGATCGAAAATTATGTTCGCCGGTATCCTCAACATGCTGTTGCGATTCAGGAATCTTTCCCTGTTTTAGCGTTGCTAGAACAAACTCGATCTCAAGACGAAGCGGCTTCAATTCGTCGCAGTATGCCCAAGAAATTTCACTTTAGAAAGCTTGGTCAGTGTGAGCTTTTATGTGAAGTGGGGCGAGGGGGCATGGGAGTTGTCTTTCAAGCTCGAGATCATGATTCCGGTCACTTGATGGCTGTCAAAGTTTTGCCTTGGCGAGTGAATTTAGTTCCCGAGTGGCAGCGGCGCTTTGAAGAAGAAGCTCGCACTGCTGCTAAGCTTCGTCACCGTAACATTGTTCCCGTGTTCCGATTTGGTCAAGAGCACGGTTACTGTTATTACGTGATGCAGTTTGTGAATGGGATTGGCTTGGACGCCATTATTCGTCGGTTTCAGAAAGTTGATGGGGTTATCTACCGAGACGAAATTCAGCGAATGGAATTGGAAAAACCCAAGGAATTTATTTCCAATCCTGAAATTCCAATGTTGTCTCCCAAAGATTTAGCAGAAGCTTCTGCGACTGACACAAAGCGAGGTTATTTGGCAAGGGATTCGTGGAAATCGTTTACTCAGTTGGCAATTCAATCTGCTCAAGCTCTCAGATATGCTCACGGAAATGGATTGTTGCACAATGATATCAAGCCCGGAAATATCCTTTTGGATGCGGCTGGTCGAGTTTGGATTACCGATTTTGGATTGTCTTGCCCTATGGATCCCAACGATTCTCGTGCAACTCCGGGGCTGATGGGAACTCTTCGCTATATGGCTCCCGAAAGACTGATGGGGACCGGAGATGCTCGGAGTGACATCTATTCTTTAGGGATCACCTTGTATGAATTGGTCACTTTACAGCCTGCTTTTCGTGCCGGCAGTGAAGACGAATTGATTCGCTTGGTGCTGGAAGAAACTCCTCCGAATCCTCGTCAAGTGCAACCGAATGTTCCTCGAGGACTGGAGGCCATTATTTTGAACTGCATCGCGAAGCATCCAACCGACCGATACGATTCGACGGCAGCGTTATTGGGGGATTTGTTGCGTTTCAGTAAAGATCAAAAAATTCGTCGAGTTGGACGCTCAACAATTAAAACTTGGGTCGACCGGATGGTCGGACAGAACCAGCATCCGAAGGAGTAAACGGCGGCCATGTCTGGGGTGAAACTCACGGTGCTCACATTGTGTGTGTTGGTCGCATTTGCGGCAAATTCAGTGCTCGGTCGAATTGCTCTGAAATCGTCTGAATTGCAACTGATCGACCCCGCCACTTATTCAGCAATTCGAATTGCATGTGGTGCGTTGGCTTTGACCGCAATTGTGTTTTGGCGACGTCAACGGCAACAAGCTCACGTTCATTCGCCAGAAGGCTATATCGCTGCCACGAGAACAGGGCGAGTCTCATTGGCATCTGCGGTGGCCTTGTTTTTGTATGCAGCCTGTTTTTCGTTCGCCTACATTCAACTCAATGCGGCTGCGGGAACCCTGATTTTATTCGCTGCCGTTCAGTTTACAATGTTAACGGGAGCAGCTGTTCAAGGACACCGATTTCGGACACTTGAATTACTGGGTTCATTAGTTGCGTTTGCTGGGTTGGTGTGGCTGCTGGGTCCGTCTGTCTCAGATGCCTCACTTCCGTTGGAAGCATTGCTGATGGCAATCTCTGGAATTGCGTGGGGCATTTATTCGTTGATTGGAAAAGGGTCAAAGGATCCTATTACGGATACGGCTGGCAACTTTGTTTTGGCGACGCCGTTGGCACTCATTTTGTGCGGCTTTTTTTCTGATGGCCTCCAGATCACGAAGTCTGGATGTGCGTTGGCTGCAACCTCAGGTGCCGTCACTTCGGGGTTGGGGTATGTGCTGTGGTATACGGTTTTGCCGCGACTCACGAGTCCTCAAGCGGCAGCCGTTCAGTTAAGTGTTCCCGTTGTTGCTGGACTGGGCGGCCTGCTTTTTGCAGGTGACGCGCTCACGTTTCGGACCATCGTTGCGGGTGGTGTGATTTTGGGTGGAATCGCAATGACGATCAAGTGGCGATCTGCTGCATAAGAAGGTGATGGGCCTTCGGGAAGCAGCCACAATGGATGGCACCGATCCGGATACTCAAGTTAGACAAACTCTGGGAATCGAAAGTAACGTCGAAGGCTGTGAAGTTTTCAATCAGCCAATCGTTCTGGTGTCCTTACACGCCTACGCTGGCGAAGTAGAGGTCAAGTTTTCTGGCAAGCTCTTGAAGTTCGGTTTCTTGGCGTTCGTACTTCTTTGCTTGAGTTCGCTTTTCGCGGGTTTCGTTTTCTTGCTTGTTGGTTGGCAGTTCAAACATGAGTGTCTCCAAAACGATGGCATCACTGAGCTGGCTTGCGTTCACCATGGAACGCTTCGAGCGTTAGTGAAGTTTGATGATTTCTGTGACATCAGATCGGTGAGTCAAAGAATGGCTCTCTCAAAAACCTAGGTCATGGTGACTTCGTTAACTGGTTTTGCTGCGGAATTTTTTTGTTCAGACCGGGAAAGTCCAACGATCAAGCCGACAGCAGTCACGTTTACCAGCAGGTTGGTTCCCCCATAGCTGATAAATGGGTGAGGAACGCCTTTGGGAGGCACCATTGCCGTAACCACGGCCACATTGGCGAGTGCTTGTAGAGTCATCTGAATGACAAGCGTGGATCCAAAAATATAGGCAAACGATCGTTTCGGGAGATCCCTAAGCGATGCTCGTCCTGTGAGATAAACTCCCAGCCAAACCACCACAATGGTTAACGTTCCGGCAAGTCCAAGTTCTTCTCCGACAACGGCGAATACGAAGTCGGTATTGGCTTCTGGTAGGTAGCTTAGCTTCTGAAATCCACCACCAATTCCAGTGCCTTGAAGTCCTCCACTGCCCATGGACATTAAAGATTGTCGGATTTGCCATGGGGCTTGAGACAGGTCTTGCCATGCGGCGACAAACCCTGCAATACGTTTGAGCTGGTACGACTTTAAAGCCAACAATGAGATCGCGGCTGGTACGGCAAGTGCTGCGATGGTTAAGAAATACTTCAGTGGCCAGCCTCCAAGAAACAAGGCGAGGACAAAGCTTGTTCCTAGAAAAACGGTGGCTCCTAAGTCTGGTTCTGCAATCACAAACGGTAAAGCGATGAGCGGAGCAAACGTGATGGGAATTGTTTTCAAACCGAAGCCAGCGGATGTACGAAGATCACATAAGATGCGCGCAGCTAACATGGGCATCACTAATCGTCCAAGTTCTGATGGTTGGATAGAAAGTCCACCAGCTCGTAGCCAGCGTTGAGCACCGTTGACTCGGGTACCGATGCCTGGAATCAAAACTGCAACAACCAGGGCCAGAAAAATCATCCACAGTGTCCATGCGTGTTTTTGCCAAAACGACGCATCAATTCGAGACACCAACACGGCGCTGATCACTGACACCAAGAGAAAGGCGAGGTGCTTATGTAAGAAGACATATTCACGTTGTCCGGGCATCGAAGACAGGCTCGCACTGTGCACCATTTGAACTCCAACACACAGCAGCACGCAAACCAAACCCACAAACAGATGACGAATGTCTGCGAGCTCTCGGGTTGCTGATTGCTTTGTGATAGACGGAAGTGAAGTGCTCATTGTGGTCTGTGGTTATGCTGAGATGCAGTTGCCGATCAAGTCTTGAAATCCAAAGGGGCAATCGCAGTTGTGAGGAAATGCCGAATGGCAAATGTTGCCAGCGACCATTGAAGGTTTGAGTTTATGGAAAACAGTGGGTTGGTTACGTAATCTGCAGCGATGTGAGTTTGTGATCTGGTAATGGAAAGCCAGATCTGCCATTGGGCTTTTCAACTGATATCGGCAGCTGGATCAGGCCGTGCTGACGATCACCAAAGATGTAACGACCGGAACGATTATGATGTTTATAACAGCTGCCAAGAACTCTGCCTTCGCCGTCACATGGAGCCGCATGGTTTATGTTGTGGCCGGATTGCTGGGGACGCTGACGGTCGTTCGTGCAGATGATTGGGGCACAATTTCAGGACGCATCACGGTTGCTGGCGACCTACCAGAAGTTCAATCCTTGCAGATCACTCACGACGAAGAATTCTGCGGGAAGTTCAAACTGAAAGATGATTCGCTGACGGTTCATGCTAAGAATCGAGGTCTTGCCAATGCGGTCATTTGGCTGCATACAAAAGAACCAATCCCCGTTCATCAGTCTCGACAAGATCTTTCGAAACCCGTTGTGATGGACAACCGAAATTGTCGTTTTGTGCCTCGAATGGTGCCTGTTCGAACCAACCAGTTTTTGCATGTGACCAATTCCGATCCCATTTCACACAATGTTTCTGTGTATGCTCGTCGAAATGCGCCTGTCAATTTGCAGGTGCCCGATACGGAACCGTTAAAGAGATCGTTTGCTAAAGCGGAACTGCTTCCCGTTCGAGTTGATTGTTCAAGCCATGCGTGGATGCGGGCGTACTTGGTGATTACCGACCATGGCTATGTTGCGGTGACTGATGCAGACGGGCGTTTTGAAATTTCTGATGTGCCGTATGGCGACTGGGAGTTCAGAATGTGGCATGAACGTCCGGGATATCTGAATGACGTTTCCATCAATGGAACGGCGAAAACATTGAAGCGGGGAACGGTGAAGGTTTCGGTCGATTCTGCTGCCAGAGACCTAGGGCGGATTCAGCTGAGTATCGATCAATTTGAACAGGAATGATGGCTGTTTGAGTTGATCTGTGAGCGGTTCGCCCCTGAATTCTGAAGTTTTTCGGTTTCCCGTTACGAAAAGCATAAGGAATCGAAGGGCAATCCGTGATTCACAAGAAATCCGGTTCGGCTTCAGAAAAAATTTCACTACTCTGCTGTTGTTTGCGTAGATCACCTTGCCCTTGGCGTGTTTTAACACGTGCTTGTTATCGGAGTTTCTTGATGCCACGTTGTCTTGTTTTTGTGATGTCCACCATTTTTGGCATGCTGCTGATGGCTTCCGTTCAGTCTGTTGTCGCAGCTGAAAATGAGGTAATCCAAAAACCTCTGCCTGTGCAGGCCGTGCGAGCCTTCGAAAACTTGATCTTTGAACGTCCTGTCGTGATCGCTCATGCGAATGATGGATCGGATCGAATCTTCGTTGCAGAACAAGACGGCATCGTCAAGGTGTTTGCGAATGATCCAGAAGTTGAAGATACGGACGTGTTTTTAGACATCGACAAACGTTGTCGCTATCGAAAAAATCAGAATGAAGAAGGGTTGCTTGGATTTGCATTCCACCCCAACTTTAAGACCAATGGTCAGGTCTTCGTGTATTACACGACTGCTTCCGAAGATCACACATCCTTTGTGTCTCGATTCACCTTGTCAGCCGACAATAAAAACGTAGTCGATCCCAATTCAGAAGAAGTTCTGATGAAGATCAAACAACCGTTCTGGAATCACAATGGCGGGACAATTGTGTTTGGGCCAGACCAGCTGCTGTACATTGGGCTGGGTGACGGCGGTAGTGCGAATGATCCGACTGGCAACGGCCAAAACTTGGCCACGTTGCTGGGATCAATTTTGCGAATCGATGTTGATAACACTTCTGATGGTTTGAAGTACGCGATTCCCAAAGACAACCCCTTCATCAATAAAACAATCACGACTCGTCGAGGCAAAAAGCTGAAAGCTCGACCGGAAATCTATGCCTATGGCATTCGTAATGTTTGGCGAATGGCATTTGATCGTGAAACCGGTACGTTGTGGGCGGCAGACGTCGGGCAAAATCAGTGGGAAGAAATCAATATCATTGCCCAGGGAGGCAACTATGGCTGGAACATTCGAGAAGCGACTCATTGGTTCCGTCCAGATGGCAACGACACATCAATGGAAAGTTTGATCGACCCTGTTTGGGAATATCGCCATGATGTCGGCAAGTCGATTACAGGTGGATCCGTGTATCGAGGCAGCAAGGTTCCCGCGTTGTCCGGAAAGTATGTCTATGGAGACTATGTGACTGGTTTGATGTGGGCTTTAGAACACGATGGGGCTCGTACGGTAGCCAACTATTCATTGACCGGGATCACATCACCAGATGGTGAAAGTGTGAATCTTCCGATCATGACATTTGGTGAAGATCAGAGTGGAGAAATCTACTTTGGCACGACGTTTGGCCAGTTATACACATTTGAAGAGATTAAGTAGTGTCACTTGGCTGAGTTGACTGATTGGTTGCTTGACTGGATTGCAGGTTGGTGAATGTCTTTCGTGAGCCAGCGTTTCATTTTTCATTACTCGTATTTTCAAAAGGTTTGGCTGTACAAATGTCGCTGCGACTGGAACACATTCAGAAAGCCTATGCAGAACCGGACGGCAATGTTCTGCCGGTTTTGAACATCGAACACTACGAGCTAGGTCAGGGGCAACAAGCTGCCTTGGTTGGTTCCAGTGGAGGCGGCAAGACAACGTTGTTGAATGTGATTTCAGGCATCATGGTGCCAGACAGTGGCAAAGTGTTGGTGGACGGACACGATGTGGCCGCATTTCCAGAACAGGTGCGAGATCAATTTCGAGCATCCAAGATTGGTTTTGTTTTTCAGACGTTTAATCTGCTGCCAGCATTTACGGCGTTGGAAAATATTCTTTTGGGAATGTCTTTTTCTGGAGGCAAGGTTGATAAAGATTTTGCGGTGTCGCTTTTAGAACGAGTCGGTTTGCAACATCGTTTGAATCATCTGCCGTCCAAGATGTCGGTGGGAGAGCAGCAGCGAGTTTCCGTTGCCAGATCCTTAGCAAATAAACCCGTTTTGCTATTGGCCGATGAGCCGACGGCCAACGTCGATCCTGCGAATCAAGAACTGATTTTGAATTTGATTCGAGACACATGTTTGGAAAATCAGGTGACGTTACTGATGGTGACTCATGCGATGGAAGTCGCTAACCGTTTTGACCGCATTGATACTTTATCTGATTTCAACAATCCCGCGCGTCCCGTGACAGCGGAGGCTGGCTCATGAATCTGTTTCAAATTGCATGGAAAAGTGTCCGACAAAGAAAGTTGGCATCAGCACTCACTGCACTCAGCGTGTCGTTGGGCGTGATGTTAATGGTCGTGGTTTTGGTGATTTCTGGAGCTGTTGATTCAGCGTTCAACCAGAGATCATTGGCTTACGATTTGATTGTGGGAGCCAAGGGCAGCAGTTTGCAGTTGGTAATGAGCAGTGTTTATCGAATTCAGCCTCCCATCGCGAACTTGCCGTTAATGTACTTCAAGCAGTTGCAGGAGGATAAACGGATCACCAAAGCGGTCCCGATGGCGTTCGGAGACTACACGAAGCAGGAACATGGCAGTTTTCCGATTGTTGGCACAACAAACGACTACTTCTTAAACGACTATACATCGGGGCGGCAGTTTCAAGTTGAAGATCAGCCCGGTAGCCATCAGTTGGATGGACTTTACGATGCCATTATTGGGTCTCAGGTGGCTTTAAGAAATGGTTGGAAGGTTGGTGACACGTTTAACATTGTTCACGGAGGAGCAGACAGCGAAGATGTTCATGCGGAAGATTTTGAAATCGTGGCGGTTTTAAAACAGACGGGAACTCCCAATGACCGCAGTGTCTTTTTAAATCTAGAAGCCGTGTACACATTGGATGGTCATCAAAAACCGATTGAAGAAGTAGAAGCTCGGCTAAAAGACTTCTACGGCAATGATCCTGACCGTTTATCAGTTGCTTTGACGGAGCTTGATGAATTGAAGAAGAAGCGAGCTAAGGGACGAGAAATTGGTGATCCCACCATGGGGTACGGTCTTGATACTCCGGATGCAATGAAGGAAGTCACCGCCGTATTTGTGTGCATGAAAAGTGCCTTCAATGCGATTAGTTTTAGTAGTCACTTGAAGAACAGTTCCAAAGCGATGGCAGTGAACCCAATCAAGCCGATCCAGAATTTAATGGAAACGGTTGTGGGGTCCATTCAAAAGGCTTTGGTTGTGTTGACCGGAATGATCATTGTGGTTTCGGGCATCAGTATCTTTGTCAGCATCTATAACAGTATGTCCGACCGAAAGCGTGAAATTGGCATTATGCGTGCTCTGGGGGCAAGGCGGAATAGTGTGTTTGCTATTGTCTTGGCGGAATCTGGGTTGCTGTGTATCGGTGGAGGAATCATTGGGTGGCTGTCTGGGCATTTTTTGGCTGTCGCGTTTGCTCCTGAAGTGAGTGCGCGCACAGGATTGCTGCTGGACGGTTGGGTGATTCATCCTTACGAGTATTACTTGTTTCCAACCCTGCTGATTCTAGGAGCATTGGTTGGCTTTGTTCCGGCGATGACCGCTTATCGAACAAACGTTGCCGATGCATTGAATAACTGACAAAATGAAGGCCGACTTGAGATTGTCTTGACGTGGTTCATCGTTTCGTGGTTCATCGTTTCGTTGCCTGAGGCTGAGAGCCCTGAGAGCAACAGGTTGATGACTTGCACGATGGGGGCTCGTCATCGTGAGCGACGCGAAAGTGAAGTTGATCGTCTGCGGATTCTGTAAACGGATTGAAGAAGGAACTGAGCGGATGAATCACATGAGTTGGATGTCTTCGTTGGCTGTGGTGTTGTTTTCGTCAACATCGGGTGCCCAAACGACAGCAGGACGGTTTCCCGTTCAGATTGACGTGTTGATCCAGCCAACAGTGAGCCATAACGTGTCGACTCGACGCTGGTCGCCTATTTTTCAAAAGCTTGGTCAGTCTGTCACGTTTCGTTCTGGGCGAACGGGAGAACGTGTGAGTACGCTTGAAACAGATCATGCGGGACGTAAAGGAGTCAAAGTCATTGGCCTGTTGAACAATGACGGCACCATTCGATTTCCGGGCAAGACATTCAATAGTGCGAAGCCAAGTGAAGTGGCTGTTTGGTTGGAGCGATTAAAGCAGCATGGTGCTCGAGGCCCCGTGAATGAAGATGCAACTTGGGGGCTAAGCACTGATGATTTTAAAAAGATTGTGAACTTGCTGGCTGCTCCTGTTAACGCAACCGTTCACGATGGAGGGGCAATCAATGATGCCACTGCGATTAATGATGTTACTGCGATTAATGATGTTACTGCGATTAATGATGTCACTGCGATTAATGATGTTACAGTGACCTCCGCCATTGATAGTCTTGATCTGCCGAAATCGCTCCAGATTCGGT
>CAYTUE010000017.1:39544-51315 GCA_964441085.1 uncultured Planctomycetaceae bacterium | reverse complement strand
CTAGTAGGCTGTGCAGGTCAACCAGCGAGTGCCATGTCTGGTGTCCCTGAAACCTGTACCACCTCACATTATGCTGAAAGCCAAGGGCAAATTTCGGTGGCAGAACCTTCTGCTCCTGTGACTGGGCAAGGAACCGTCAGTGTTTCTGTGCATTCTGAAATGCTGCGTGTGCTGATTCCGTTAAAGGCTAAAGGTAAGTCGTTGGTATCAGCGCATGCAAAAGGCGTTGTGCGATGAATCGCCAACGCCTCGCTATTTGACTTGCATCTGTTCTTGAAACAGAAATTTGCAGCGTGGGGTTTAGCTGCAAACCTTCTTTTTCTGAGCAGACAGACGTGATTTGGTACGAGCTGCTACGTTTGGATGAATCAATCGCTTTGCTGCGGCTTGATCGAGTGCCTTCGCAACGACGCTCATTCCCTTATCGGCATCTTCCCGAGTTGGGTTGCCTTCAAGGAGGGCACGGAACTGCTTTAGCTTATTCCGGAGGCCAGATCGCTGCTGACGATTAAGTAATCGTCGTTCTTGGCTCTGACGCAGATATTTGATTGCTGATGGTGTATTTGGCATGAAACTTCAAAACTATCAAGGAAAAACGCTGGGGTTTCCCACACTGAAAATCAGACGAGTCGCGAACGATAGCCGTAAACTCTGTGAACTTCCAGCCTGATCGGCAGAATGCAGACGTTTCTCAAGTGAAAACACTGTGGAAAGGTGCATCATCCGCTTCGAAACATCTTTTTGTGGCTCATCGCCCAGTGGCTTCATGCTCCAGAATGGATGTTCTGGATGGAAAAACTGGGACCAGAATGTAATCTGTATGGTAATTGCTGACTTGCCACCAGACGCCAAAAGGTCAATCAAATGCTGCGAATCACATTACTATCACTGGGAACCATTCTCGCAGCCGCTGGCTGCGAAAAGCTTCCTGAACTCCCCTTGGGCGGAACCAGTGATTCAGTCAATCGTTCCACGACTGACCCGGTCGGTCATTCAGCCAGCGATCCGAGTCCGCCCCAAAGTCCCAAGACTGATCCGAGTGCTCAGGTGGCCAATACGCCCTCCAAGCCTGTTCAGCCTCCGACTCCTGAGCAGATTATCAATGCGTTTCGACAGAAAAAGACGACTCGGCTCACCGAAACCGACATTCTGGAGCTGGCAGGTTTGGAAACCGGGCTCGATCAAATCGAAGAACTTGATCTGAAAGGCAGCCGCCTGTCGCCAGCAGCCATGTCGGCTTTAGAAAAATTTACTGGCCTGAAAAAGCTTGACCTACAAGCCGCATCATTCGGAGGGGGGCATCTCCAAGGGATTTCGACCCTACCCGCCTTGGAATGGCTCGACCTTTCTCGAACCGCCACGAACAATGTGGAACTGGAACATGTGGCTCAAATCACGACTCTCAAAGTGCTCAAGCTAAATCAAACCGTGATTAACGATGCTGGAATTGGACAATTCACAAAACTCGCAGCCTTAGAGGAACTGGATATTTCGGGGACCGAAACAGTTGGGCTTGGTCTGGCTGCGTTGGGTAAAGAGGGGGCAAAATCGCCGCTAAAAATCATACGTGCTTCTCACACTCGTTTGGGTGCTCAGGGCTTTCGTTTTGTGAATCAGTTTTCACTGGAAGAACTCCATGCTTCCAAAGCAATGGTGACCGATCTTTCCGTCATGGGACTGAAAGGTTGTACGAAATTGAAGGTGCTGAATTTGTCTAACAATCTGCTCACAGACCGTTCAGCAAAGTGGTTGGTGAGTTCCAAGATCCTTGAAGAGATCGACCTTTCTGACAACCGTGGCATCAGTGATGGTACAATTCTAAAGCTGCAAACTCTTTCGGCGTTATCCAAGCTGGATCTCACCAAGACGGGGAGCAGTGCAAAGGGCATTCAGCGGCTTAAGAAAAAGCTCCCTGACTGTACCGTAAAGATTGACGGTCGAACGCTATAGCAAATTCATGGGTTTCACTTGGAATCACGGCTTCTGGTGGAAGCAAAGGTGTCGCGAAGTCTTTCGCGTTTAAGATTGCCTTTATTTCGGACGTGATCAACGATCAGCCGTTTAAGCAAGGATGACAACATCGACGACATCGACGACGCGGCCTATCAATGTCCGGGCGAATCCGACAAGATTTCGGCCGCCGTCCATCGAGCTCGGCTGGAAGCGGGTTGGCCAGGGTGTGTCGACTGTATGTGGAATGACCAATCGAATGATTCGTCAGACGCTTCTGTTGCTACCGCAATGCACAACTCTGTTGTTCGCAGAACGCCATTTGGAGTTCGAGGAGCTTACTTGAACGCCATGGATCGCACCAAGGCGTCGATATTGGCAGCAGTCTTTGTTTCACACTTAGCGGAAACAGAATTTGACCGCCAGCAACAGCAAGTGGCTTCAGTGTCTGCCACAAATGATCTCGACGGTTCGTCTTTGGCTGCGACGAACATCGCGGCCATCACTGCTGCTGATGCGAATCGAATCATTGTTGGTTACGACACCGACAGGAATTCTCCAAATCTGTTTGCTGGTGTTGTGCAAGCAGTCCGGCAAGTCGGATCCCATGTCGTTGACATTGGATGTTGTAGTGCGGCAAGTTTGCACTATGCCATTCGTCATTTCAAAGGTGCTGGAGGAATCATAGTCACTTCAGCGAGCAGTCGGTCTGGTGAAATTGGCTTTGATGTTTTTGATCAGCAAGGGCAAACCGTGAGCGTCCCTTGGCAGAAGTATGGTATTCGCTCACGGCTACACCGTCGTACGGATCATGAAAATGATGCTCTTGCTGGTTCAAAGCCAGAACAGTTTGCTCAAGATTTGAGAAGACAACTTGATGATCAAGATGCAGCCGCATCAGAAGCGCACATCGCAACAAACGAACAGATGAGTGAGCTGATTTTACCGGACACAACCGTCGTCGCCATGATTTCATCAGGACGACGACGACACAGTGGTCAGCTGCAGGCTTATTCTGTGGAAGCCGACTACCGCAAGAGTGTGCGAAGATGGTGGGGGCAGGGAATCCCAAGTTTGCCGCTACGGATTTTTTGCCGGAACGAAATTGTGGCGAGTCGAATTGAATGGCTTGCGGCGGCTTGTTCGGCGGTTGTCGAACTTCATGAAGATCTTGCACCTGAAGAAGCCATTGCAGCAGGCGGATCAAACCAGCCTGTCACGATTGAAATTGAAATGGACGATCGTTTTTTCACAGTGTGGTCTCGAACTGGCCGCCAGATTCAAATTTCAGAATTAATGGAATGGTTGAATCAAAGACTGTCTCGCAATCATCGGCACGTTACTGCTCATGCTGCCGATCCGTTTCGGATGATTCAGCTGCTAGATCTGGCTGGTCCTGGTTCCGGTGCTGTTCACGATACGACAGTTGACGCAGTGGCCATTGTGGGGCTTTTGCTAAACCTGAGTGAAGAGGGGCGACACTCTCTTCCGGTTTAAGACAATTCGATTTCGCGTGATTGGCATTCAGGTGGTAATAACCACGTAAGTACGGTTGTGTGATTCTGCGACAGCTTACTCAATCAGCCATTTTTCATGGCCCGACAGCGTTCTGGCTTTCCCGAGTTGCATTGTGAGGCGACAAATCATGGGAAAAAGGTGGGCTTGCTTCAGGGGTGAGTGAAAAGCGGATGTTGAATCGAGACAATTGAAGTACCAATCATTCACCAAAATATTTTTCGCAAAACAACACAAGTAGGGTTTCAAAACATGGCTAAGCAGACGATCGCTGACGTAGATGTCGCTGGTAAAAAAGTACTGATGCGAGTCGATTTTAATGTTCCGTTGGACGGAACCATTGTCACAGACGATGGTCGGATCCGTATGGCTTTGCCATCAATCAAGTCTGTTGTCGAGCGTGGTGGTCAGGTGATTTTGATGAGCCATCTTGGTCGCCCCAAGCCCGGTGAAGACAACACCAAATTCAGTCTTAAGCCAGCTGCGGAAAAACTGGCCGAACTTTTAGGCGCAGATGTTCAGTTTGCTTCTGATACCGTTGGGGCTGATGCGGCTGGCAAAGTCGCAGCACTGAGCGATGGTGGAGTCGTGGTGCTTGAGAATTTGCGGTTTGAAGCAGGCGAGAAAAAAGGTTGTTCCGAATTTGCTGCCAAGCTGGCTGCGTTCGCAGACATTTATTGCAACGACGCTTTTGGGACATGCCATCGAACAGATGCATCGATGGTTGCTGTGCCGGAAGCGATGGCTGGAAAACCTCGAGTCGTCGGCTTTCTTGTTGAAAAAGAAATTCAGTACCTGACAGAAGCCATTGAAACTCCGCAGCGTCCATTTGTGGCCATTCTTGGTGGGGCCAAAGTGTCCGATAAAATCCAAGTCATCAAAAACCTGTTAGGGATCTGTGACAAGGTTCTGATTGGTGGAGCGATGGCTTATACGTTTTCTCTTGCCAAAGGCGGAGCGGTTGGCGAGAGCCTTGTTGAGCCAGAGAAAGTGGAACTGGCAAAAGAGCTGATGGAGGTCGGTGGAGACAAACTTGTACTGCCTGTGGATACTCATTGCGGAGATGATTTCAATAGCAACTGCAACAAAGTGGTTGTTGATGCAGGACACATTCCCGACGGATTTGAAGGGCTCGATATTGGTCCCAAATCCGCAGAACAGTATGCCGCAATTGCCAAAGAGGCTCAGACAATCGTCTGGAACGGTCCAATGGGTGTCTTTGAAATGACTCCGTTTGATGCGGGAACTCGAGCTGTTGCTGAAGCCTTAGCTGCTGGAACAGGCACAAGCATCATTGGTGGTGGAGACAGTGCTGCTGCAATTCGGCAACTTGGGTTCGAAGACAAAGTGTCTCATGTCAGCACAGGCGGTGGTGCCAGTCTGGCGATGTTAGAAGGTCAAGATTTTGTGGCCGTTGACTTGTTGGACAATGCCTGATTTTTGTGGCAATGTCATCCATGTCTGATACTGGGGAGTGGGATCGAAGATTTCCATGTGTCATTCACAATCGAATGTGAATCCTCAGTATCACATGTGGACCGAATGGGATTGTCTCTGCACATTTTAGATTGAATTTGCACAGTTCAGATTGAATTTGATTTTTGTTAAGCCCGTCAAGTGCCCCCCTTTTTAGGTCGTGATGGTTGTAAAAAGAACAGAGTGACTGATTTTATTTTCCCCGTTTTCTTTCTATTTTGAGTTCTTAAATCATGGCTTCGTCGCGGATCAAACCTTCGCTCCTCAGACAAATGACGATTCGTCAGGTCTTGGAGTGTCTGCAAACGCTGGGGCCACTGTCTCGTGCAGACTTAACCCGTGAGACGGGTATTAGTGCTCCGACTGTTTCCAAGGCCGTTGTCGCGCTATTGGATTCAGGTTTGTTGGAAGAAGGCTTGGCTCCGGAGAACGCAGTGGGACGTCCGGGCAAACGTCTTCAATTGGCGAGCGATTCAGCTCAGGTCCTTGGAGTCGTTTTGGAATCATCGGAGTGCCAAATTGTAACAGCGACTTTAGGAGGGCAGATCGATGAATCACGAACAAGAAGTTTTAAAACACCTGGAAGTTATGACACGTTACTCGATCAGCTTGAAGAACATCTTCAAGCCATGATCAGTGAAACGGAAGTGATTACGCTAGGGGTTGGTCTGACCGTGCCGGGGCTACAAGACGGACTCAAGTGTTTGGTGTCTCCTAACATGCCTGTGATGAACCATCAGACTCCTGCAGTTGACTTGGAAGAACGTTTGAAAGTCACTTGTTTCAGTGTTCAGGAAGTCCGAGGCTTATGTGTGGCAGAAAGACTTTATGGCGAAGCCAGTGGCTTAGATGACTTTGCTGTGTTGGATGTCACGACTGGACTCGGGATGGGAGCTTTTAGTCGAGGAGAAATACTGACAGGCCAACGTGGGCTTGCGGGAGAAATTGGCCACACGACAGTCGACCCAGCGGGACGACTGTGCGGCTGTGGAAATCATGGCTGCCTTGAAACACTTGCGACAGATGTTGCACTCACTCACCTGATTTCCGAACGACTTAAGCGGCCTATTCACATCGAAGAAGTCATCTCTGGATTGCAAGATGGAAGCTTACAGGCTCCCGATGAGGTAAACCAAGTTCTCGAGTATCTATCGATTGCTATGGCGGCCACCATGAATTTGCTGAACCCCTCCCATTTGTTTGTTCACGGTCAGATGCTTGATATCAGCGACGATATTTTGCCTCGCGCAATCCGCATGACGCAACGGAGAGCCCTCGGTCCCAGCTTTGAATCTTGTGAGGTTAAGGCTGCTGTGGTAACAAAACCGCTGGCAGCAATCGCTGGCATTGTGCATCACTTGACTGCATCATTTGGGCCTCGAGTTTCAAACTAATTCAAGCTGAATGACTTCAGTGAGGTCTCTTGCTTGGTTCTGAAGTCAACACATAGCAACCAGTCTTCGCTGCGTAGATAGAGACGTCCATTGCTGATCACCGGGGCTGTCCATGCAGGGTAGCTGATTTCAGGAAATGAAATTCGGTGTAGTTCTTGGTATCCACTGGAATCAATTTGGCATAGAGCCAAGGTGCCACGTTCCCCAAGAACTAAAAAGTGTTTTCCAACACGAGTCAACGAGCCGCGGCCAAAGTATGGATACGGAACCGGCTTCATTGTGCTTTTTTCGAGAAGCTGCCCCGTCGCTCGGTCTTTCACTAGGCTGCTTCTGTCACCGTCAAAGCCAGTGGTTTTCCACATCAGCTTGCCGTCGGATACTCGAACGCACCTTAGCTCTCCTTCACTTTCATGACGCCCACCAAAGCCATACAAGTAACCGTCGACATGGATAGGAGTCGACCAGTGAGCCTGAAGAGTGTTGTTTTTCCAAACCGTTTTCACACTGCGCCCATCAGGCCGCACTTCTAATAAAGTGGCTCCGAGTCGGTAGGCGGCGGAGAGAAAGATGCGATTGCCAATCACGACTGGACGGGCAGCATTGACTGATTCATGAACTTTTGCCCGAAACCATGAATGGAAGTTCTCTTCGCCGGTTTGCGGATTGAGTGAAACTAAACCGTGTCTCATTAGGCACAACAAATGTTGTTGACCATGAATCGTGGCAATGATTGGCGAAGAGTAGCTGGCCACCATTTCTTCTCCCGTCCATGTATACGGCTTGTCCGGAACAAATGTTTCTGCTCCCTGCCACGTTTCGCGACCAACATGTTGCCAAATCACTGAACCAGAGTTTGCGTCAAACGCAACAACACCAGAGTTAGGCTGGCCACCAACGAAGACGATCAACATTCCATCATGAAAAATGGGCGTGCACCCCATCCCAAAAAACCACTTTGGAATGTCAAATTCGTCTTGCAGATCTTTCTGCCAAACAACTTTTCCATCATCTTGAAGTCGGCAACTGAGCTTGCCATCAGGCCCCAATGTAAAACAACGACCACCAGTAACGACAGGTGAACATCTGGGTCCATTGTTGTAGCCATAGGGGTCTTTGTAATCACAAGGATCCTTTTTTTCCCATAACGTCGTGCCATCAGAAGCTTGAAAGCACGAGACTCGTTCATCGCGGTCTGGACGGTCATGGAAGATCACATTTGGCCCAACAACTGATGGAGCACTGTAGCCTGTTCCCACTCGTTTTTTCCACAGCACGGTTGGGGGATGGTTTTTCCAATCGAAATTCAGTCCCTGCTCCACACAGTGACCATCATGACTTGGCCCCAGAAACCATGGCCAATCGTCCGCTACGCTGGCACTCATCACAAACGACATCAGCCAGACCGAAGCAAGGGCTACAACTGATGCTTGTAATCGAACGAATCGAAACGTGTTAAACATTGAGCGTGCTAACGATTAAGCAGAAATGGACAGAGACCTAATTATGGCAGGCCGCAGGTGCGAGTTCCATTGATGAATTCTGCATCCGTTGGAAGAAACTCATTTCAACAGTTGGCAAGCTGCAAGAAGACGTGTTTTGGGGCATGAAGTTCAAGGATCTTATGACCGAGATGCCAGTACATGTCGTTGCCAAATCACAGCAAGCAGTCATCAGTATTCCGTACAAACCACCAGAACTTCCTAGATTCAGAAGCCCCAACATTCCGGCCAAAGCAACACATCCGCACTTACAGCACAAAAGCCACCTAAGGACAAAAGTACGGCAGAAGTCGCCGGAGATAAGCAAGAATAGTTTGCCATATCGTCGATTGTATTTACGCACGGAGTTCTTTCGCGGTTTCGGCAGTCCAGACAAAGATCAGGATGGCTGAGCCCATGTCGCAACAGGAAAAGTTATTATGCGACCCCAGCTAATCTGTTTTGCTTTGACTTCAACAGCTCTGATCCTTTCAGGCTGTTCTTCTGCTCGGTCGATTTCTAATCCCTTTCAGGGGACATTCGGGACTGCATCGTCGGGATCCGAATCGAGTGAGTACGATCGAGATCCGCCTCAAATTCAACAAAGTCCTCGATTGGCATCTGAACCTGCTCCCGTGCCACCAGCACGCGGTATTTCGTTGTCACGAATTATTGATGCGGCGCCAGCTGGATTTCGCCGAGCAATCGGTTGTGGAGATTCCTGTGCCGCAGAAGGATGTCCTCATACTTCATGCAGCGATGACTCGTGTAGCGATGAGGGTTGCAGCGAAGCAGGTTGCTCAGCGAAGCCGAAGTGCTTGCTGAACTTTGACTTTTTCAAGAAGAAGCGTCTTAGCTGTTTCCAGAAATTTTGCCCAAGTCCATGTGGTGAGGCAACAACTTGTACAGACGTTGATTCATGCACACAAGAACTGAATTCTTGTGCCGCACCTTCTGGGCATTGCTGCCCGCAAGGCAATCAGCCACCAGTGTCAAATTACGATGCAGAGATTTATCCTCACCTTGCCCCGTCTTTGGGTGGCCGTCAGCCAGACAATGAAGTTGAGCAATCGCCTCAGCAAAATAACAACAGTCCTGAGACGACTCCGGATGCTCCAGGAATGGTTCCTGACGTTCCAGTCGCTCCGATTGGTCAGGCTCGACCTCTTTATCCTCAGGCTTGGAAGTCTCGACCGCTGTTTGGGATGGTTCAGAAAACGAATCAGAATCGAAAGTCACCCATTCATCTGCAGCCTCCTGTATGGCATCACCAAGGCCAACCTTTGATTGATGCGACAAAAGGCCAGACGTTGCTGTCTCTTTCCGACACGCAGACACAAGCACCTTCCTTTGATGATGGTTCCGATGCAGACACAGGAATCTCAATCCAGCCTTTGATTCGAGTGGCAGCACCTACCACAAACGATGTGCTGGTCATTGAAGGTTCTGGTGATTCAAATCAGTAAACTACTAAAGTGAAGTCAGAAAAAGAAAAGCCCGCTCGATGATCGAGCGGGCTTTTTTTATTGATCCGATCTCTGTGACGATGTCATTTCAGGCGGATAACTTGTCGGTCAGATGACTGACTATTCGATGTCGTATTCTTTCGTCAAAACATCGAGTGCATCTACGATTTGATCATCGCTTAAACCACCTTCTCGAACAATTTCAGCACTGGCTTCCACGTTGCCTGTGAGTTCTTTGGCCGACGCGCTGATGCGACCCGCTTGGTCGTATGCATAGGTGATTTCAATGGGCGAACCCTTTGGTAAATTGGCCGGGAGATTGAAGACTCGGAAGTCGCCAATCATTTCGCATGCTGCTGGATCAACAGCATCTCCTTCAAGAATTTCTACGTGGACTCGAGACTGACCTTCCTTGTTGGTGCCGAACCGCTGATTGACGTTGTGAGGAACGGGCGTGTTTTTGGGGATCATAATGTGATTGATCTTGCGACTTTTGTCGGAAGGATCTGAAATTTTGATGCCCAAAGAATGGCTGTTCACATCACTTGTTTTCACGTTGTTCAACCGATTTCGAACGGCTGCAGACACCGCACTTGATTCGCCGCTGTGACGAGCTTCAAGAATCGCCGCGTGAATCGCTGCGCCTTCAGCAACTGCTCGTTCTGGTAACAGCTCGCGCGATGGGTCACGCCCTGTGACTTCTCGAAGCATTTGCTCAATCACAGGCATCAAAGTCGAACCACCAACAAGAATGACTTCGTCTAAGTTCCCTTTTTTGACTCCCGCTTGCTGCATCACGAGTTCCGTGGTGTCTTTTGTGCGTTGGAGCAGGTCAGCCGTCATTCGTTCGAATTCAGCTCGAGTCAACGAAACTGATAACGTCTTGCCTTGGAAGTATACACTTAAAGGAACCTGAGATTTTTCAGACAGGTCTCGCTTAGCGTCTTCCGATTCCTGATTGAATGACAGCATGGCTTCTGGATCGGTTGATGGATCCAAGTCGTACTTCTGTTTGAATTGTTGCACCAAGTGATCAGCCAGTCGTCGACTCCAGTCTAGTCCCCCCAACATGACGTCTCCGTCTGTCGCAAGAACTCGGAAGTTCGTTGGTGTGTACCGCACAACAGTGACGTCGAACGTTCCGCCCCCAAGGTCATAAACTAAAATGGTGCGTTCTTCGGCGTTCAGGTCCGTGCGCCCAAGCTCACCTTTTTGCCATGCATATGCAAGAGTGGCGGCTGTCGGCTCATTAATAATGTCGACAACATTCAGCCCCGCAATTCGCCCGGCATCCTGAGTCGCTTTACGACGAACATCGTTGAAGTAGTAAGGCACTGTAATGACAGCATTGGCGATTGGCCCAATCTGCTCTTCCGCGTCCTGCTTCATCTTTTTCAGGATCAATGCTGAAATGAATTCAGGAGTTAACTTTTTGTTTTGATAGACAACAAAGTATTCCTTGTTGCCCATTTCTCGCTTTACGGCTTCCACAATTTGGTCTGGAGAAGCAACAGAAATTCGCTGAAAAGAAGGGCCAACAACCACTCGGTCTTCATCAAGAAGGACAACGGAAGGCGTAATCGTGCGGCCATCGGCGTTGTTTGCAACGATGGGATTCCCATCATCTCCCAGATAAGCGATCGCCGAGTAGGTTGTCCCTAAGTCGATGCCAACTGTTTTGCCTTCAAGAAACTTCATATTGAAACCCTGTGACTGAATCTTGTCAAAAAGAGGAGTGTTTGGCTTAAAACGGCAGCCGAAAAGAACATCCCATTGCTGGACGAAATTCGTTCGCTGTCATCATGGCCAATGCCAAACCGATGTTTCGAAACTCACCCGGTACGGAACACAATGAAGCTATCTTGGTGCTGACACGTGCCGGATCCCAGCAAAAAATACTTCCTTATTGAGAAGCTCACCTACAAATCTGCTGAGTTTTCTATTCTTGCTTCAGAACACATTGCTTGCAAGCACCCCAACCACATCAATTGCTCGCCTCAATCAGTTTCTGCACGTATTGCGAGATATCGGGAATGATTTTGAACTAACGCGAACCTTAGGGAACGGTTTTCACACCATCTGACAGCAAAGCCAATTTCTATGGGGCATTTCCTTGGAAAAAGGCCAAAATCGATTCCCGAGTGACAGTTGCCTCAAAGCTTTCAGAATTCGTCGCATTTCAGTGTCTGTCGACCTGCCACGTCAGTAAAGACTTAGGTTTTCCAAGACAGAAACGGAATGCTGGCAGCGGCTTTGTGGACGAAGCAGGCGAGTGATTGAAATGGTAGAGAACCGTTCCTGTTGGCGCAAAACCAGTTGAGACAAGCCATTTGGCCTACGACAACATGCCAACTGATGCTTCAACTTCATGCATTTTTAACAACGATGCACGCTACAGACTGTTGCTCGGAAATTCGGTTACTTTGTTTGCTCGTTGCTGGCTGTGGGCAAATCAGCCACTTGATGAGCATTGTCTGCTGTGGTTTCAGCCT
>CAYTUE010000017.1:31713-39444 GCA_964441085.1 uncultured Planctomycetaceae bacterium | reverse complement strand
TTTCAGCCTGCTGGTCCAGTTCTGTCAACGGCAGCGAAGTCCGATACAACACGCCAATCACGAGACTCATCGCAAGCGAGACATAGCACATTGGAATGGATGTGCCGTTAATGCGAGGACACACGTTTCCTTGCACAAGTTCTAGCACCGAGCCGACTAAGGCAAGCCCACCAGCGATGGCTAAGCCAGTATAGAAAATCCTTGGCAGCCGCATTCCAATCAGCGCAACAACCAGTCCGATTAACATGGCCAAATACCCAGCGAACGCCACATAGCAGGCCGGTACAGATCCCACCACTGGACACGCTTCGCCAGTCGTCCATTCTCTCCAAGCTAAGCGACTACTGCTGGCGAACCCGAAGCAGACAAGAAGGTAAAGCAATCCTCGTGCTGCATAAATCATGATGCCGTCCGATCGTTTTCCATGAGACACAAGGACACGCCAAACAGAATGAAGTGAGCCACATTCATGGCGATTGGCATCAAGTAGCCACCGATCTGAGGAGCAACCCCGTAAATCAAAAAACTACCCAACACCAACAGAATGGGATTGCATACCGCAAACCAGCGAGGGTAGCTACTTTTTCCTGTTGCCACGATCCAGATAAAGACCGCAGACAAAGCCAAGACGCCAATTCGTAACCCAATCAAAATGGTCTCGTTATAGAAGCTAGCAAGATCCAATAGGCTCGAAATCTGAAGTCTTGTTGCTTCGGTGTCGGCTGCTTCTCGAGCCTGAATCAGTATGGCGGGATAGACTCGCGAACCAATCCAGACCGCTCCGATTGCAAACGAATAAATTCCTAATCCAAGCAGTAGCAGTCGAGCCTTTTCTGGTGCAGGCTTCAGTTTTTGAAACAGATGCCAATAGCCAGCAAAGTACAAGGGGGCTGAAAAGATCGCCAAGAAGTGTCCGAATGTCAGACGCTGAACAGACGTTCCGAGAAAGAACTCATAGGCAGGACCACCGTAGTCCATTGTTGGAGTAAAATGCAAAGAAAACTCTGCGGCCCCAACCAGAACCGATGCCAGTAGCCCCATCAGGCCCGCATAGTACACGGCGATGTTTGAAGCTGGGTTGGTCGTCTGGTTATTCATTGATCACGCCATCTTGATTTGCTGCTTCAGCAGCAGTGGGAGGTTTCACTTCAATCAATGAATCAATGGCCGGATTTTCAATTGTCTGAGTCCGCCCATCCATATAGGTAATCTCAATTCGTTGAACGCTTTTAGCGCTGCCAAGCCCAAATGTCAGCACATGAGTTTGATCACAAACAAGGCCTTCGCCAACAACCAACCAGTCGGTCAGCGTTCGCTCATCATCTGTGGTAACGGAAACTTTTGCTCCCATGGACGCAGGAGAATCGGGGATTCGGACTTTCAGATAATGGCAGTCACCGCCGTTGTTGAGAAAGGCAATGGCTTCGCCAGCTAGGTTAACTCGAACCATGTCTGGGTACCCGTCACTATTGAAGTCGGCCACCAAAGATGTGATTTCGTATCGACGATTCACAACACCTGACCGGTCTTCTGTCGCAGCGAATGTTCCATCAGGGCGTTGAATCAGCAATCGGCCGGGAAGTTTGAACAACTTGTGCAAAGGAAAGTCGACGAAGTTTTGAGAGATAATCAAGTCCTGTCGTCCATCAAGATTCAGGTCATGGAATACGGTTCCCCATGAAAATTCGTACTTTGCAGTTTGAGTTTCCTGGTTGATGTTAGTGAACTTGAAGTCGCCGTCGTTGCGAAGAAAGATCAGTTGATCTTCAAATACTTGGTCATCACGTAAGTCGCCTGTCGCAAGAAAATGTGGTGCGGTTCCACCGGTATTTGAAAAGAAGAAATCGACAAGACCGTTGTTGTCGTAGTCCGCCACAGCGATGCCCATGGGGTATCCGTAAACATCAGTGGTTGGATTTGGCATGTCCTTGAATTTTAGGTTGCCCATGTTTTTCCAAGTCTTTACATGGCCTGTGTCGTAAGCCACAACAAGGTCTTGTTGTAGGTCACCATCCATGTCCACAAACACGCCCTGAAATGTATTGTGAGTATATTGCATGCCGGATTCGATGGTGATGTCGGTAAAGGTGTTGTCTCCGTTGTTCAACAGCAACAAACTGTTGCCACCGTAGTTTTCCTTGTTGAAAAGATTCAGTCCTTCCATCTTTGCTTTTGGCAAATACGCGGCAACGAACATATCAATCGCACCGTCGTGATTCAGGTCAGCAAAAGCGAAGGACAGCGGAGTCGACTTACTGTCAAACGGAAGGTCCAAGTGGCGGCTAGAAAACACTCCGGCTTTGTTTTCGTAAAAAGTGACACCAGAATCTCGAGCCACAAACAAGTCGGAATCACCGTCAGAATCGGCGTCAATGGTGGCTGCTCCGTAAGTTGCGTCAGGCAACGTCTTTTGGATTCCTGCACAGTTTTCGACCGGTGCGAATGCGCCATTTGAAAATCGAAAGATGGCGTCTGCTTGATTCTTGCCACCACCAAGAAACAATTCGGGAACCCGATCCCCATCGATATCAATGATGCACGATCCAATCATGGGCAAGGATGTGCTGTCAAATTCGTGAGTGAAGTCTAATGCTGCGGGGCTGAATTTCGGAATCAGCCCTTCGTCGATTTCCTGTGAGTACGGTTGGCCATGCGACTTCACATACGATAACGTGGCTACGACACAGATCAGTAGAAGTGGAATCAAAGGTAACAGTTTGAGAAACCGTCGCTTTGATTTCTTCTTCGGATTTGGTGTTGGAGTGCTCTCTGATTGAGCGGATTGAGCGTCTGCCATTGCCTCTTCGTCTTCCATTGCTTGGTGATTGTGAAGGTCCATGAGCATCAAAATCACATGAATTTCCAGAATCCTATCGCACGATCAGAATTCTGATATCTCTTGACTTGGATAGAGCCGCGCAATTTACCTCATTGGTGTGCCACAAACCAGATGTAATGTGAAGGGGCAGCACATCGCTTTTGGCTTTCCGGCGAATTGCAGCCAGAAATGCTGCCTTTTTGTGATCGGTGTCATCGCAGGAACGGCGAAGTGCAAACAGCGAACGGTATCGGCGTTTGAGGTAATCCCGCTACGTTTTTGATTGGCAGGTTCTTGACGAATCCATATGCAGACGGCTTCATTGTTGCCAGCAATCTTCGCTGAACACTGAAGATGCTTAATCAAGGAAGCTGCGTGACAACAAAAGGATTTACCTGCATGCAGGCGGTGGGACTTTCGAAAATTCTCCAGCCGTTGCCTTCGATTAGACCTGTTTATCGAATGGATAGACTTGAGTCGCCGCGGCTTGGTCTTCTGCGACTTCTTCAGTTAAGAACAGTTGCTGGAATTCTTTAAAATAGTGGTTGGTCCCATAAATTAACTCACCACCCCAGTTCCCTGTTCCGCTTACCATCGCAGCCAGCAAGATTGATCCACCAAGCCAGAATTTGCGTAGAGTCTGTTGTTGTTTCAGATGTACCTTAATTGCCAGAGGTACCATGGCTACGGAAACGATCGCTACTGAAATTCCTGACCAACGGTGTCGGTCAATCAAACTCCCAACAACATCGAAAGAAAAGCCGCCATATCCTTCATGTTGAGCATACGCCCAACCTGTCACGCAGGCACCAATGGCTCCCACGGCACCCAACCATAAGCAGTGAAATGCGACCGCTTGAAAAGAAGTGTCGGGGTATTTGAATGATAGCAACAGGAAGAAACACGAAACAAGCAGAAGCCCGACAGGCAAGTGAACACTGACAGGGTGAAACAGCCCTTGAAAGATCCAAGACTTCGTCGCAAATGAATCGGGTTCAGCCGGTTTCGCTTCTTCTACGACCGCTGCATCAGCCGGTTTTTCCCACTGTGCTCCTTCTTCAATCCACAGCTTGATTGCGGCCAGTTCGGCACCGGTTAGCTGAGGTTCATCTACGGGAGGCATCAAGGTGTCTTCATCCGTTGTGATGAGATAATCTGTCCAAAGGAAGGTGTCATCCAAAGATCCTGGCTCGATATAGTCCAAGACAGATTCGCTGATGTCGACTCGAAAGTCATTTTTGGCATCATCAGGTCCGTGGCACGAAATGCACTTCGCTTCGAAGATGGGCCGAATGTCTCGATCAAAACGGATCAACTTGTCTTCAGCATGTACGTGAGACATCCCGTTGATACTTAGGCATACCAGCCACATCAATATTGACAATCGCCCACGTTTCAAAACAACACCTGTTTTTTCTGCTTAAGTTGACTTGACCAGAGAACGTTGTCTCATCGATCACCTCATGCTGAGGGCGATCGATGAGCAACAGAATGGACAATCAGTCGTTGAAGAATGCGAAGTCATTGTCCGCACCAGAATGGCATTCAATGCAGCCTTTGGCTTTTCCTGAAATGGCCATTTTGCCCATTGGAGAATCCATTTGAGCCACTTTTCCATCGGGTGTGTACTTCGCCCAGTACCAGTCGCCAGCTTCTGGATTGTACCCTTTGGTTTTATACATCAATGTGATCGCCATGAGCTTTTTAGTCGGCGAGTAATTTTCTTTGATGATCATTGAACCGAAAGGCAGTTCTTTGGGATTACCTGCAGCAACTCGATTCATGTAAGTCTTGACCAAGGCACCGTGAGGAGCCGAACTTTCACGGAAATCTCCGTCATCGCCTGCTGGTGCCCACTGATTGTAGCAAACGCTTTCTAGGTACTTCCACAGACGTTGATCAAACGTTTCTTTTTGGCTTGGCGGTTGGCTTCGAGTACCAGACTGAGCAAATACTTCTTGAATCGAAAACACATTCGATGCGACGACAAACATGGCAATCGCTCCGAATGACAACGTGAGCTTTGTTTTAACGTGATGCATTGATCGGCCTGATAAAGAGGAAAAAGGGGTGTTTCTATTCGGTATTTAACGTTGAGTCATCATTCTCTAAGGTCGTCATTTCTCACGAATCCTTACGCAAGGTTTGTTAGAAAATGACTCATTTTCTGTTTACGGACTTCTCAATTGAGATTGAGCAAACAGAAACGATAGAAACAAAAGGGCATTGTGTCCACCTTGTTTATACCCTCCAGTGCTCAGTCGCCCTGCGGGTGATTTCCTTGATGCTGTGGTGCTTTTAAGCAAAGCCAGAGCAGCATGCGCCAGTGATCTCATCGCAAATCAACCTCGGCCTTGGCCGTTGAGCAATGAATGTGAATGAGGCAAGGTTGTTGCGATTTTGAGGCTCTTTGGCTTTTGGCAGGCGGGTGTCTGATTCAGCATAAGCATTCGGCCGTTTTATTGCACCGAAAGTGGGCTCAAGGATTGGAAGCTGATTTCCACCCTGAAAAGCTCTGGCAGTATCGAATGCTTGGCAACTTTATGGCGATGACATTCCTCCATAAAAGACAAAAGGCGGCAGTGAAGATTCACTGCCGCCTTTTGCGATATCATTTCTTGCTGGCCGTGCATTTGCCGCTGAAGCACTCTGGTTCGTAGATTCAGGCTCGTAGACTCAGACTCAGGTTGCGTGCTGATAAGCCCACAAATGTTGCGTGCTGCTTTTCCATCATGAAACACAGCTTGCTAAGTGCCGAATTACTCATCAAATTGTTCGGCGAATTTGCCGTATCCTTCTTTTTCCAATTCATCAGCAGGGACGAACTTGAGTGATGCGGAATTGATGCAATAGCGTAAACCGGTTGGTTGTGGCCCGTCAGTAAAGACGTGGCCTAAGTGAGAATCGCCGTACTTTGAACGAACTTCGGTACGTGGTAGCACCAAGTGGTAGTCTGTTTTTTCCACGATGAGTTCTTTGTCGATGGGCTGCGAAAACGAAGGCCAGCCAGTTCCCGACTTGTACTTATCGCGTGAACTAAAGAGTGGCTCGCCCGAGACGATGTCCACGTAAATGCCTTCTGCTTTATTGTCCCAGAACTCATTAGAAAACGGGCGTTCTGTACCTGCTTCCTGAGTCACGTTGTATTGCAATGCAGTCAGTCGTTCCTTGATTTCTGAATCAGATGGTCGCAAGTAAACACGACTGACTGAACCGTCGTCTGCAACGATCAGGCCATTTTCTGGAGTCTTCACTTCATGGACTAAATCGTCGCCCCAAGTGGAATCGAGAAACCCAGAGCGTCCCGATGCTTTGCGGTAGGTGGCGTAGTGGATTGGGTTCTTTTTGTAGTAGTCTTGGTGGTATTCTTCGGCTCGGTAAAACGTGTCCGCGTCTCGAATTGGAGTCACAATTGGCTTGGCAAATCGACCCGATTGAGCCAGTGCCTGCTTCGACTTTTCTGCCGTCATTCGTTCTGTTTCATCAGCAACAAAGATTGCAGATTGGTAAGACGTGCCTTGATCTGCAAACTGTCCTCCTGCATCTGTTGGATCCATGCTACGCCAGAATACTTCAAGAAGGTCATTGTAGGTCACAAGGCGGTCATCGTAGTGAACTCTGATCGCTTCCAAGTGACCCGTTTCAGTTTGGCAAACTTGCTCGTAAGTCGGGTTTTTCGTTCTTCCGCCCGTGTAGCCTGATTCCGCATCAACCACGCCAGCCAGCTTTTCAAATGGAGGCTCCATGCACCAAAAACATCCGCCTGCGAAGACAGCCGTTTTCAGATGCTCTGCAGGGACTTCGGGCCGAGGAGTTGCGCGAGCACGGTTTTGGGACTGAAAAGCGTATACAGCGATTGCCGCGATGATTGCGACGGCGATCAGGTTGCGTTTCGTAGACATATCTGTTCTCCATCAATGGATCGTTGGTTGTTTTGCACCCATGTTTTGACAAAGCCAGCGAACGTTTTCTTACCACCGAATGTCTGTATCAGTGGAGATAATCGCCCAATAACCGCTTGTTGGCCGGATTTTAGGCCTGCCAGGGAAGTTTGCGAGACCGTTTTGGGATCAACTTGCTGCTCAAGGTTTTGAGGGGAGTAGGCAAGCGAGGCGGAAAAGCGGGGTTGCAACCGTTTTAGCTCTTGCTCTTGCTCTTGTTCTTGTGACGTCCCATTCCGTACTTCGCGATTAGGTACAGAATTTTCGACCCAGCTTTGATTGTGCCTGTCATTGTTCCACTGATTTTACTGGTGCCAATCCGGCAACGATAAGGAACAGGGATTTCTAAAAATCGAAGACCAGAACGAACGGCTTTGATCTGCATTTCGATCGTCCAGCCAAAATTTCGATCCACCATATTTAAGTCACATAAGGCTTGGTAGTCGATGGCTCGAAATGGCCCTAGGTCTGTATAGCGGGCACCAAATCGCAGACGCATCAAAAAGCAGGCAAGCCGGTTTCCATACACGCTTTGGACCGGCATCGCACCCGGTTCGCGTTCACCCAGCAGGCGAGACCCCAATACGAAGTCGGCTGTGCCAGCAAAGATGGGTTCAACCAAGCTCGGCAGCCGATCTGGATGATCGCTGTAGTCGGCGTCTAAAAATACGATGATTTGAGGAGGCGATTCCCCCGCGGCAATCAACTGTTTCACCGTTTCTAAACCGGCAAGGCAGGCAGCTCCGTAACCTCGATCCGGTTCAGCGACGACTTCAGCACCACCTTCTTTGGCAACTGCCGCTGTGGCATCAGTCGAACCATTGTCCACTACGATGACTCGTCCGACTTCAGGGAGATCTGCAAGAACGAGCGGAAGAGAGGCTTCTTCGTTTAAAGCGGGAATGATGACGAATACGGACGACAGGTCACCAGAAAAAGACTGAGGTTTTGTCGAAGAAATGGCGTCGGAAG
>CAYTUE010000017.1:21378-31613 GCA_964441085.1 uncultured Planctomycetaceae bacterium | reverse complement strand
GAAGAAATGGCGTCGGAAGGTGTGGCGTTGGAAGATGGTTGAGACATGTTGAACAATTGCAAAGGCTTCAATGGGAGTGGAGCCAATCGACAAGCTGAAAACTTGCTGGTCCCAACATAATTCAATTTCGGCAGTGATGCTTCATCAGTTGCACACTTGGCCACAAATCGCATCGATTTGCAGGGGCGATGGTTGTCCAGTTTCAGGCTGAAATTCGACGAATTGGATTTGGTACTTGCGGCAATTGTCAAATTGTCAGCGAAATTGAAAGAGCAATCGATGAGCTAATTTGAGACACAGGATACCAGATGAACATTACTGCGGATCTGATTTTTATACTGGAATTTGTCTCAGAAAATCGTGCTGGGATCTCAATGTGTCATCGCCACTGAACGAAGGCCACTGTTAAGTACCATTAAGTACCATTAAGTACCATGCGTTATCAGTGCCATGCATTTCAGCACCGTGCGTTTCAGTACGATGCGTTTCGCCGACACGTTTCCGAATATCATCGATTCAGAAACGTGTCTCATTGGCGATGCGCAGTATTGACATTGTCGTAACAAGTGTCTTCCCCAAAAATGGAGACACAGAACGCTTTTATTTGGTGCCGCTGGCTGCTGGCTTTGTTTCGCTTCCGCCTGCTTCCGATCCAGCTTCTGTTTCCGAACCAGCTTCTGCATTCGAATCAGCTTCTGTATCCGAGTCTGTTTCGGCGGCAGATGACGACGTTGAAGGTGATTGAGTCGTTGACGCTGTCGGCGCCGGGTCTGCACCACAACCGATCATCAACGTGATTGGTGATAGCAAAAGGGCGAACATTGTCAGCCGTGCGAAGAGATTGTGCGTGAGTGATGTTTGTTTCATGAATGGTTCTCTTGAAAGAAAAGAATATCAAAACCGAGATGTGTTCAGGCTACAGTTGTTCAGATGTCGCTGCCACTCTCAATCGCTCACAGAAGTGATTTTCACAGCGAAGATCTTGCCTTGATGTTCCACTTTTTTACCTGTGGTTGGCAGCAACCACATCAGTCACCAAGGTGTGTGATCGCAACTGCGACAAATTCCACATCGTGACGATCTGTTCTGCAAGTGTTGGCAATCGCAGAGATTGAGTGTTTCACGCTCGACCGACCTTTGGAGATCTCTTTGGTGCGGTAGCTCACTTTGTTGTGGGGTTGATTGGGGCTGGGTGGAGCCCGTGGCAGTCGTAGTGGTGTAGTGTTCCGGCGTGCTGTATGAGGCGGTGCTTTTTTAAGTCGCTCTGAATGGTCGCGGTGTTTGGTGGCAGTTCATTTCAATGCGACACGCCACGACTGTCTACGACAATCGTTTTTTCCGTGCGTTGTGATTCATTGCGGTCCATGCCAGCCACAAAAACCAAGGCCCGAATTCAAACCAGATGATGACATAGTGGAAAAAATCCTCGCCCTTGTACGGTGTGTTAGCGATCTCAGTTTCTGATGCGTGATAGAGCAACCAGAAGCGAACGTAATACACAAGGACAAGTCCTGATACTGCTAGCCAAGCTCGAGAACGAGCGAAAGGGAGAAACGGCATTGCCCATGCCCAGTACCAAGGATTTTGAGTCGGCAGTAGCAACCAGAACCATGCGATGGTCAAGAAGACGGCCTCGAGCCATTCTTCCGCACTTTCGGATTTCATCGTCCGCCATGCAAACCAAACTGCTAGTACAAGAAAGATCAAGCTGGTGATGAGACGAGTGGCCAAGAAGGGAACCTGCTTGCGTTCTATCGAAAGCTTTTCCGCAATTTGACTGATCACAAATTCTCGCCAACTGACGGGAGTCACCGCAAACCATACCGAATCGCCCTGATTTGCTCCTCTTAAATTTTCAGCCACCAGCAAAAATAAAAAGTCATTCATCTGCCAATGAGTCGTAAAAGCGGTCAGCCCGGTGGCCTCCAGTTCTGGCTCAACAGCTGGCAATTGTGGAAGTTCAAGCTGCTTGTTTTCAGGTAAAGATCCTGCTGGCAGGCTCGTATCTAAGATCGAAAATTCGGGAGCCTTTTGGTCAGGATTTGCTGTGGGGGATTGAGCCACATGATCCGCTGGCCATTCATCCATAACCGTTGGTGGGGGCGGCAGCGGTTCAGAATTTTCTGCAGCAAGTTCTGGCGTTGGCTGATCTCGAGACAGCATAGGATCGACCATGACGCCGGTCAGTGTCAACACGATGATTCCTGCTGTGACAGCAGCAATACGGCCCACTTTTTGCCATGCCGAAAGGAAGAGCAAAGGGGCGAGAATGATGGGGTAGATTTTTGCGCCCACGGCCATCGCCAATACAATTGCAGTGACAAGTGTCCAACGCTGCGAAGATCGATTGTGATTGCCTGTTCCACTTTGCTTTGTCGCTTTTATCTGTGCGGCATCCGCGCGAGGATAAAAGGCTCTGAGTGCACAGTAGGCTGTCAGTACAGACAAGAAAATGGTGATGGAATCTAAGTGACCACTGTTGGCAAACTCTTTCATCACCAGCGGACACCAGCCATATGCAACGGACCATTCTGGTGGCCGTCGAACGTATTTTAATATCAAAACCAAGAGACCAAAGGTGCCAAGATCAAAGGCAACAATCAGTGACTTCATGATGAACAGATGGTTTTGAACTGATGTGGAATCGGGAGTGATCAACGCTGCAAAGCCAAAAACGGCTTGGCTAACAGGAGGGTACACGGTCGTTAACTCGGGATAGTGGATTCGTTGTAAGATCGTGTCATTTGCGAAAGACCGATCACGCAACTCAATCAGTTGATCAACCTCTGAATTGTGGTCTTGGCTGGCATTTGCCTCTTTAATATGAAGAGGGCTATAGCGAAACGGACTGACACCAGCCGCCAATACCTTGCCATCCCACATATAGCGGTAAATGTCGACTTCCTGAATCGGTTCACTAAATAGAAGAAGCAACCGAAAAGCGAAGCAGAACACGACGATCAAGGGCATCGTTCTACTACTTCCTTCGACCGTTTTTGCTGAAATGCGTTTTACAATCGCAACCTGAAGCAGGTACAAGGCAAACAACACGGCAAAAATAACGAGCATGGGGACCAGTGGGTGCTTTTCCCCGTCTACCTCGTAGGCAAAGTCCACACTGAGCCAAGTCAGTGCGACATACAGCCACCACGACAGGAATGCTGATGTCCCCAGCCACCAAAGCAAACGCATGTTGGGCGCGCTGCGGGAGCCTTCACGATTTGCAGCGTTATGATTTTGCTCAGCCATCAATCCGTCCAGTCATCTGGCTCACTTTGACTGGACAGTTTTTCCCACTCTGTTTTTCTGACAGTGAGCCATTGCCAACATCATGACCGGTGACTGTTTGAAAACGATGTGGTTTCGATCGGAATGTTTGTTCCAGTTGCTGCATGGCCATCACTTCAAATTGACTGCACGGGTTTGTCATCGAAATCAGACAACACCAAGGTTGGGTTAACAGAGTAAATTGAACCGTTCTTTTACATCTGTGGTGTCAGATTTCCAAACGAGCCAAATCGGGTGATCCTTGTTACGGCCGAAATCTATGAGCAATCAAGTCTGCTACTAACCGAGCCAAGCTTCTGGGAGATGCCAGAAGCTTGGTTGTTCTCAATTCAAAGCCGACCAATTTGGTGGCTTCTCGACTTCAATCGCACAGCTGTTTAGAACGACCCAGACCCACCGGGAGCTCCGCCTCCACCACTGCCGCCGCTATTTGCAGGAGGGACATACGATCCTGGTGGAGGAGTATAATTTGCTGGGTCAGGATAACTGCTTGCGTCGGAGTAGCCGCCATCAGAATAGATGCCAGCGTCGGAATAGCCACTCCCTTGGGGTTGGAAGTTTTGTTGAGGTGCACAGTTTACACCTGAGTTTCGATGAGCGCAACCAATGGCAACGCTAGCAGACAGAAGTAAAAATGTGGCGAAGCACCAAAGGTGGTGTTGTTTCATGTCCGGGTCCTTCCGGGTTGTAGGTGGCAAATCTTCGTGATATGCCGTGGCTTCAAGTAACATATCTGAAATCAAAGTCAGCCGAAACACGATTTGTTTGGTTGACTTCTCATTACAAAAATCACGATCGGCTACGGATCGTGACGAAATCCCAAAATTGTGTCAGTGAGAAATCTCACAGCATCTTGTCTCGTCTCGGCAATCCTGCAAAATACGAGATTTGCCTTCCGAAACGACTTTGTTCAAAGAACCATGCAGATGGCTTTTGCACTGACCCTTTGCATCAGTTGCGATGGCCGTTCCATTTAGAGCTGGATGAGTGAATTCATTTTCGCTTCGCTGGCAAATCCCACTTGGCGTCGAAGTTCGTTTCCGTCCCGAACTACGATCAACGTCGGTAAACTGGATACTTTGTATTTGTCAGTCAGTTGACGATGTTGATCAATATTGACCTTGATGATGGTCAACTTGTTTTCTGTGACCTTCGATTTCATTGCCTTCAGAACAGCACTTTGTCGCTGACATGGCCCACACCAGTCGGCATAGAAGTCTAAAATCACGATTCCAGTTGTGCTTTTGAGCTTTTCGTCCAAGCTCTGATCTTTTCCGAGTGTGATCAAACTGTTTTGTGAGTTTGTTCCTTGGCTGGTTTGATCGCTTGGCTGCTTCAAAGCTGATTCTGATATGTCAGTTGCTGAGTGCTTTGCTTGTGGCTTGGGTTCCTTGCCGTAGCTTGTCAGCAGAAGGTCTGTTTGGCGACTTTTGTGACCTGCTTTTGAAGTCAGGTCAAATTCCTGTGAATTTTCTGCCGTGTCAGCTTCTGGATGATCAGTTGACGCTGTGGTATCTGCCAGTGTGGCGTCATCAGCCTCACTTCGAGTCAAAAAAGGAGATGCAACAGAACAGCCGCTGATACCAGTTGTGGCAACCCAAATCAATATGATGGTGACTGAATAGGGGGTTCTTGTCGTGTGGTGATTCAATGTTTCGATCATTCTTTGTGATTCCCAGTGCCATAATGCCGCCAGCACATTCAGGAAGGGCATAGGCTGTCACACGTTGGACGGTGTTGTGAAGATCGCCTTACTTAATTCTTGGCTCAGTTTTGCAATTCTTTGAGTGCAACCGGTGATATTGCCGCAAAAACTGCCTGTCTGAATGATCTCAAAAAAAGTCTACGGCACTGTTTTGTGAAGCAGCCAACACCTATCTGAGATTCACAGCAACCGAGGCTGATACCAGATGCTGGGCAACTTGCTTTGTAGATCTCGGGTAAGGAATATCGCTTCGCTTCGTCTGCTAAATAAAGACAAGGTGTCAAAAGAATCAGCAGCAAACCCTTTGGAATATGCCTCGCGATCAGCGTGGTCAGTTCTCAACACTGTCTTTTTTGAAGCCTTTCAAAAGCGTATCCTTTGTGATGCCATCAATTGCAGGGATGTCCTGCTATCGTATCTGTTCCATTTCATTGTTGTTGTAAACAAGACACAGATTGACCGATTGAGTTTGTGTCACGTCAACTTTCTTGTGGAACTGATTGAAGCAACAAATGCAGCAGGAAGCTGTTGCCACTTTTTTGGTATTGGTCGTGAGACTGTATTGTAAGGATCTCAATTCGTGCGTCGTGATTTTATACTCGTCATGTGTGCCTGCCTTGCCGCATTCAGTATTGGGTGCAGCAAAGACAACGGGGCGTCAGAAGCAGGGCTGAAAGGCAAGTTAACCTTAACCGGTTCAAGCACAGTGGCTCCTCTTGCTGCTGAGTTCGCAAAGCGATTCGAACAGCTTCATCCGGGAACTCGCATTGATGTTCAGTCTGGTGGTTCAGGAAAAGGCATCGCAGATGCTCGCACAGGGATCGCAGATATTGGCATGGCCAGTCGAGCATTAAAAGAAGGTGAAGCAGACCTGACCGCTCACCAAGTTGCCGCCGATGGAGTCGGATTGATTGTTCACTCGGCAAACACGATTACCGAGCTCACCAACCAGCAAGTCATTGACATCTATACCGACAAGGTGAATCAGTGGAGCGAAGTGGGGGGGCAAGCAATGCCAATCAATGTGGTGCACAAGGCAGAAGGGCGAGCCACATTGGAAGTCTTTTTAAAACACTTCAAGATAAAAAACCCCGACGTGCAACCAGACGTAATCGTGGGTGACAATGAGCATGGTGTCAAGACGGTGGCAGGCTCTGAAGGGGCCATTGGGTACGTTTCCATTGGGACCGCCGAAGCTGATGCGAAATCTGGAGTTCCCATTCGCCTACTTCCAGTTGAAGGGATTGCTGCGACGACAGCAAACGTGGCATCAGGCGAATTTCCCATGAGTCGGCCATTGAACTTCGTAACGGGAGACAATCCGAGCCCCTTGTCGATTGCATTTATTGAATTCTGTCAGTCTAAAGAAGTTCATGACATCATCGTCTCGCAATACTTCGTTCCCGTTCAACGCTGATCGCTGGCTCGCGATCATCACACGAATTTGCGCCGTTTTATCGGCGATCGTGGTGTTGTTCGTTGTTGCGTTTTTAGCGATGGAATCATGGCCAGCCATGCAACACGTTGGCCTGCGCCGATTTGTTTCTGATGCCAGCTGGCATCCTGTTTCTGGGTTGTTCAATTTGCTGCCAATGATGGTTGGCACTTGTTTGACGACCATCGGAGCCTTGCTGATCGCTGTGCCTTTGGGAATCAGCTCTGCTGTTTTTGGGCGTTTCTACGCTCCACCGGGGATTGCCAGCCTGCATCGACGATCCGTAGAGCTGCTCGCTGGTATTCCATCTGTCGTCTTTGGACTTTGGGGGCTTGTTGTTTTAGTGCCCCTGTTGGCTCCACTGGGTGGGAGTGGTCAAAGCTTATTGGCTGCGACATTGGTGCTGAGCTTAATGATCCTGCCAACGATTGCGTTGACATCGCATTCCGCGTTGGATGCCGTCCCAAGTCAGTTAATCTCGGGCGGAGCAGCCTTGGGCATGCAACGTTATGCCATCATTTGGCGAATTGCTTTGCCAGCAGGGAAGTCGGGAATCAAAACAGGCTTGCTTCTGGCAACCTGCCGAGCTCTTGGGGAAACCATGGCCGTGCTGATGCTGGCTGGCAATGTCGCAAAAATGCCCGATTCCATCGTATCCCCCATTCGCACACTGACTACAAATGTGGCATTGGAAATGGGGTACGCGACCAGCGAACATCGAGCCATCTTGTTTGTCAGCGGCTTGGTGTTAATGGGTGTTGTTGGTACGGTGATCTTACTCGTTGATTTTGCAGGAGGCTGGAAAAATGCCTGATGAAAACCATCCTGCAGATCAACAGCCATCCTGTGATAATACGGCTTTGTCTGACTTTAAAGTTGGGCGTTTGGCTCTGGCAAAAGAACAAATTGTTACGGCTGGGGTTTGGACATCCGCTGTCCTGATTGTTGGGCTGCTGGGTTGGATTTTGGCCGACATTTTTTTAAGAGGCCTCTCTGATATTTCGCTGTCCTACCTGTGGAGTGACATCGAAGATGCGGGACGCAGCGGAGGGATTTTACCGATTATTGTTTCCACATTGGCCATCCTTATGGTCACGTTGGTGACATCGATTCCTTTGTCTTTGGCAACTGCGATTGCTTTAACAGAACATACTCGCGACTTGTCGCGAGGTGGTCGTTTGGTGCGTCGTAGCTTAGACGTGCTGGCTGCCGTGCCGTCGATTGTTTTTGGGCTTTTTGGAAACGCTTTTTTCTGTATTGCTTTAGGCATGGGCTATTCCATTTGGTCGGGTGGACTGACTCTTGCGTGCATGGCCTTGCCCATCATGATTCGTACAACGGAACAAGCCATTCGAGCAGTGCCCAATGAATTTGGTTACGCATCTGCTGCCTTGGGGGTCAGTCGTTCCACAACGATCTTTCGCATTGTTCTTCCCGCAGCGGCTCCCGGATTAGCAGCGGGGCTTGTGCTGGGGATTGGTCGAGCGCTCGCAGAAACAGCGGCTCTTATTTTCACCAGCGGTTATGTCACTCGGATGCCAGAATCTCTGTCTGATTCAGGCCGATCTTTAAGCGTACATGTTTATGATTTGGCCATGAATGTTGCTGGTGGCAATGCTCGATCGTGTGCCGCTGCAACCGTTCTTGTGACGCTGCTGTTACTGCTTAACATGATTGCCGTGCTGTTAACCAAGTACGTTGGTCGGCAAACAGGTGCGTCGACGCAAACAGGAAGACTTAGATGATCCATACGGAAGAACTCAGCGTCCATTATGGATCGTTCACCGCTGTTCGAAAGGCCTCTCTTTCGGTGCGACAAGGAAGCATTACGGCGATTGTCGGACCATCCGGGTGCGGGAAAAGTAGTTTCCTGTCGGCATTGAATCGCATGACGGACTTGATTCCCACTGCGCGTGTGACAGGGAAGGTCATTATCGATTGCTGTGACATTCATGATGTGTCTCGCACCGCCGCAGAGCTTCGTCGTTGTGTGGGGATGATTTTTCAGAAACCCAACCCGTTTCCGATGTCCATTCGTCGCAATATTCAATTGGCGCTTCGAGAACACGGAACGCGAGGTCGAGCTGAACTTGAAGCAACAACCGAGCGAGTCCTAAGAGATGTCGGTCTGTGGGATGAAGTGAGTGATCGTTTGGATTTGCCCGCATTGCAACTGTCGGGTGGGCAACAGCAACGACTGTGTATTGCTCGAGCCCTTGCTCTTGAACCGCGAGTGCTGCTGATGGATGAACCTTGCAGTGCTCTCGACCCAATTGCGTCGGCCAAAGTGGAAAGCCTCATCACCAGCCTTCGAGGGCGTTACACCATTGTGATTGTGACTCATAATTTGGCTCAGGCACGACGTATCGGAGACGACTTGGCTGTTTTCTGGGTGAACAACGGGGCGGGAGAGATTATCGAACAGGGACCTTCCGAAACTGTTTTTGAAACACCTTCTCATCCCACAACAGCCGCCTATCTGTCTGGTACGCAAGGGTGAGCAGCACTTGGGCAGATTTTCATTCACCAGCAGAATCGCAATTCTGCTTATGGTAGGCCTAGACTTTGATGGAATACACAAGAAAACCGGTAAGGTACGTGTCGGATGGCCGTCACTGAATTCAGATGTGATGCTCGGTTTTCCGGTGGAAAGTCGAGTGCTTTTACTGATATCATTGGGAACTTGTGCGTGGAATCGCCAACCACGAACTGAGTAAGTAGGACCAACAAGAATGAGGAAACTCTTTTTTCATGTTGCGTTTCAATGGGCGGTCGTTCGTAGATCATTGATCATTGCCGCGATTGTTGGTGTGATTTTGGTGGCGATTAACCACGGAAGCTGTCTTCTTGCGGGAGAATTTCTCTCTGTCTGTGCAGTGCAATCCGGTTTGACATTTTTGGTGCCGTATTGTGTTTCCACAGTTTCTTGCGTGCTTGCACATGCAGATCATCAAAAGAGAACAGCTGACTCTGCTGTGAATTTATTGTCAAAGAACAAAGCAGAAGATTGAATATCACGATTGGACTCGCTGAAATTCAACTGATGAGTCGCAGGTAGATATCGAATCGCCTTGAGTTTTGTCATTTCAGTAAAATTCAGTTGATCAATTTTCGAGAAGGTTTTTTACATGATGCGTCTTCTTGAATACACAGTCTTACCCTTGGTTTGGGGAGGCCTGCTGTTAGCAGTGCTGTCCACTTACGAAGCACAGGATTTGGGTGAATATTCCGTTTGCGGCCCATGGGGTTGTGGCCCACCAACGAACACTTTGGTAGCCATTCATGGTGCTTGGGTGATCGTGCTTTGGCCACCACTGTTTTATTTGCCTTGGCGGCTGCATCTGTCTCGAAAAACAATCAAGATTGCCTCGACCGTGCTGATGACGGTTGGGCTCATGGGAATGCTGGGGATCGCAACTTGGCAATGGACGGTTTGGCTACCGAACGCTTCAGCATGGGCTCGGGACTTCATTTGGCAACGTTGTGGGTTTGTGATCGTTACTGCCAGCGACTGGCCTCTTCTGCAGCTGTTTTTCGCAGGGGGGCTCTTGAAAATCATTCCGTGGTTCATCCAGTTGATTCAAAAACCAGTCGATGAAAAGAAAGAAGACTGGCCGCACGAGTCGGTCAGTCTTCAATAATAGCACGACACAAGGACCGCACGACCTCCGAAGATAGTTGCCTATCCGGTGAGGGCTTAGGCGTTCGATTGTGGCTCCTTGCTTAGTGCGAGTTCGGTGTTCTAGCTCACATATTCAAGGAGGGTTGAGAGAGTGTGTTTTTTGATCAACGGCGTCAGTTGAGACA
>CAYTUE010000017.1:9087-21278 GCA_964441085.1 uncultured Planctomycetaceae bacterium | reverse complement strand
GACAGCACGTAAAACAGTATTGACCCCACGAGTAGCCTTGTCAGAATTATCGGTCACCAGAAGACTTGCGATGTGACATGTTTCATCGCAACTGCGATTTCTGGGGTCCGGGCCTTTCAGTGGTGTGATTCAGGCGATGACAGGCTTTTCGCAAACAGGATTCAGGCCGTTACGGAATAAACAAGGATGCATCCAGTCTGTAAACTCTGTTTTTTGAATCCTTGTTTCACTAGTCTCTCTTTATTCCAAGTTCAAAGTCATGAAGTTTAAGCCACAGATGATTTTGGATGTGACATCTCAAATCAACTCCAAGTAGGCCGTGTCGCCAATCAGCTGTGCAAAGCGGATACAACGAGTTTTAAATATCACCATTTCGGTGTGACAACGACCAAGGAACGACACTATCAAAACCGAAACGACTGACCCTGGCCAACCCAATCAGGTGCCTCTCCCCACAGGGCAAGAGGGCAAGAAGCCTGCGCCAAAAGCCGCCGCAAAATATTTCGCAACAGTGCCGCCTCAGGAAATTCTTCCGATTGTCAACAGTCGGTATGAATCCAGTGTTCGCGGTATTTATGTGATTGGTGATGTCACAGGACTTCCCTTGGTCAAGGTTGCTGCCAATCAGGGTGTTGAAGTTCTGGAAAAAATGGAAGCAAACGGTGTCTTCAAACAAGATCATCAAGATGACGAACGGCTTGACTTGGTCATTATTGGAGGCGGGCCGGCTGGGCTATCTGCAGCCATGGAAGCAGAAAAACGCGGCTTAAGATACGTTGTGCTGGAACGAAACAAGATCGCCAGCACCGTCAGAAGCTTTCCACCTGGCAAGAAGGTGTACGCCGAACCTCAATTCATCAAAAACACGAGTGAATTAGACGTCGATGAAGACTTAGACAAAGACGACTTCTTAGCTCGAGTTCAATCGCTGGTCGATCAAAAGCAGTTGAAGATCAAGGAAGACACGGAAGTTTCGCAGGTTCGTCGGCGTGGGGAACGACAGTTCGATGTTGAAACCAAGGCGGGCAAAACTTTTCCCGCTCAACAGGTTATCGTGGCCATTGGTCGACAGGGCCAGCCACGTTTACTGGGTTGCCCGGGAGCTGACGATGCCAGCAAGGTGACTTATCGTCTGCATACTCCAGAAGACTACCATGACAAAAACATTCTGATTGTTGGTGGGGGCAACTCGGCCATTGAAGCAGCCTTGCTTCTCAAAGATCACAACAATGTCACACTGTCCTATCGTGGTGACGACCTGTTTCGTGCGAAGGAAGATAATCGAAAGCTGATCGAACAAGCCGCAGCAGATGGTCAGCTCAAAATCTTGTACGGCAGCAATGTCAAAAACATTCGTAGCAATGATCTGGATATCGACGTTAACGGGACGATCGAAACCATTCCCAACGACAATGTGATTGTCCAAATTGGCACATTGCCACCCGTACCATTTTTAATGGACATGGGGCTAGAACTGGATGGAGTTTGGACGGGCAAGAGAGTCTTCCTAGCCGTCATTGGTCTGATTGTTGGCTATTTGATTTACTTTCAGTTTGGAAACTTTGTTCTGAGGCCTGAAGCTGTAGATGAAGGTGCAGGCAGACTGCTGATTCCTGGACTGTCTTCATTAGCCAATCATTCAGTGCTGGGAACGTTAGCGTGGGTATTCAATAGGGCTCTGCCAGTGGCATGGGCCCTTTTATTGGCGATGCGATTGCTGAATGCTCGGCTGTTGGCAAACCGCAAGCCGCCACTGTTTCCATTGAAGAAATCAGGCGGACTGCTGGTTTGTGGAGCCCTGCTCTACGGGCTGGCTCAAATCGTGCCGCATGTCTTTACCTTAAATCCGGCCAATGCGGGGCCAGGGCCGTACTACCTGCCCGGTTTCGCATGGATGTACACGATCATCTCGACATTCTTTACCAACCTGTATGGCTTTTATTATCTCGCTTACTTTTGTGCGATTACAGGCTTCGGTTTGTATTGGGCATGGAAGACAAATCATCGGATCATTTGGAGACGAAACCTGACAATCATTGCGACTCAGTGGACTCTTTGGTGGGGCATTCCCACGTTTTTGGCCGTCTTTCTGGGACGCAACGCGTGGACACCTGTCGCCTCAAAGTTAATCAATGCTTGGCCATTGAATCTGACTGCATTTAAATTGAACCCTGTCGTCGAAACGACTGATCCCACTTGGTGGCACACTGTGGCTGTTGTGGGAGTTGTCTGGGCTGTGTTCCTGACCTTCGTTTTGATTCCTCTGTTCACAATCAAGTGGGGAAAAGTTTACTGCTCCTACATTTGCTCTTGTGGAGCACTCGCCGAAACGGTTGGCAATGGCTATCGGCATCGAGGCCCCAAAGGAGACACGCCTCGAAAATTAGAACGCATGGGCTTCATCTTTATCGCGCTTGCTTCCATTGCCACCATTGCCGACTTCATGGGATTCCAAGAAATATTCGAATGGTATGATGTCTACGTGGGAGCGGGGCTTGCAGGAGCTGTGGCCATCGGTCTCTACCCGTTTCTTGGCCAAAGAATCTGGTGTCGAATGTGGTGCCCACTCGCATTTTGGATGAACTTCTGGGGCCGCTGGTCGAACTTTAAAATCACGCCTGAAAAAGGGAAATGCATCGATTGCAATGTGTGCAATCAATATTGCCAAATGGGCATCGACATCAAGTCGAGCGCGTTGCAAGGAATCCCCATTACTCTGGCAACTTCGCCATGTGTTGGCTGTGCAGAATGTGTCGTTCGCTGCCCAATGGAAATCCTGCATCTTGGCGACCTACCAGAATCAATGAAGCCACCTGTGCTGCTTCCGATTATTGATTAGCAACTCCATGTTGCCTGCCCTTTCCGATCTCATGTCGTTCGGAAAGAATTCAAGAACTCATGAACGCCTGAAGTAAATTGCATCAAAGTTGCGGCTTACGTGAAACAGGATTTACCGAAAACAACTGATCAGCCCTTCAAGTCTGAAAACGAAATCATGACTCAAAAAGCAAAGCCCAGCTACTACGGTGGGTACTTCTGGGTGGCCACTATTTCTTTTATTGTGCCACTGTTTGTTGCCGCTAAGGCGTTTCATGAAGTGCCGCTCACAACCAGACCCGAACCACATCCAGATGCATCTGGAGTCGACCATAGTGTCTGGGACTATCTGCTAAAGACATACGTCGACAGGGGCTTGGTCGACTACGATGGGATGAAGCGAGACTACCTTTTTCGTGAGTATCTTCGAGAGCTAGCTGAGTGCGATACCTCTAAGCTGACCACAACCGCCGATCGTTTGGCTTTGTTGATCAACGCTTATAACGCGTTTGTGATTAACGGAGTGATGACTCATAAAATCTATGATTCAGTCGATTCCTACAGCCATGACGGACAGGGCTTTTTTGATCAGCCAGAACATATTTTTGCTGGCCGGACAATGAGTTTGAATCATATCGAAAACGAAATTATTCGAAAAAAATTCAGTGAACCTCGAATTCATGTCGCGTTGGTGTGTGCGGCTCGCAGTTGTCCAGCGATTCGCGCCGAAGCATTCACTGGTTCACGATTACCTAGCCAATTGGCTGATCAAAGTCAGCTGTTTGCCAACAACCTGAAGTATGTAAAGTTTGACAGTGCAACCAATCAACTCTCGTTGAATCCGATTTTGAGCTGGTATGGTGACGACTGGAAAAACGAAGGAGGGTATTTGGCGTGGCTGGAAGAACTTGCAACGGATCCTGATTTGAAGCAGGCATTGGTGGCAGCTGGTGAAGGAACTATTAAAGTGACTTGGTTTGACTACAACTGGCAATTGAACTCTCAGCGAGAACCCGGCACTGCTCCGCCGAAGGAGACTCGCAAGAAAGGAAAGCCTGGTTCCGGGTCTGTTCCAAATGGCTAAACGAAAGAAAAGGGACCACGTCTTGTGGTCACGCTTTTATCTGAGCTGACGAGGCGGTTGGCGTCTTCTATCTGCTGTAGTAGCCACCGCCATATCCACGTTGGGTGTTATGGTAGCCCGTACCGCCGTATCCATACCCACTTTGACCACGACCAGAAAGCGGTGAGTACCCGCCTGAACGTGGGCGGTATGTTGTGGGGCGGTAACCAGAATAGGTGGGGCGGTAACCCGCATAGCCGCTTCTTTGCCCGTATCCTCCTCGGTTGTAGCTATTGCGGTTGGAGTTGCTGCGGCCAAGATAGCGATTGCTATAACCAGCACGCCCAGAATTTGCATAGCCTGAACGGTAGGATCCGCCATAGCGAGACGACGTTCCGTAACTTCCAAACAAGTTAAACAGTCCTGCTGTTTGGACGGTTGCAATATTCGACCTGCTCGGCCCAACATGACCGCGTGTTGAGACAGAAGACCGATGGTCGCTGGCGTTGACAGAACCTGTGAACGAAGCGGCCAAAACGAGGGCAGTCAGTTTCATTGATTTCATCATTCTTGTTGTTCCTTTGGAAGAAGCTTGAATCTGTTCTGCGACAGATGGCTTGTCGCGATGATCAATCAAAGAATGCACTCTGCGTGCCAAAACAATCTGGTAAGGTGGATCACGAAACAAGCCGTCGCAGAGCCCCTAAATCCCCCAAGTCTTCTTTTTGCTAAGTCAGATCGACACGGAGTGTGGCCAAAATGATCACGCATCTTTTTCGTTGAATCGCATTGAGTACAGTTTGGGCGATCAGAAGTCGCCGTGTCCTTTGGGTGAGGGCAAGGAATGATTATCGAGAGCTTTGTAAGAACCGAGAAGATGGTTGGTCAGGTTTCTGGTTGTGAGCGAAACCACATAAATGAGGTTAGGAGGCTGAAATGCGTTTGCTGAGGCAAGCATTTCAATACTCACCGTGCATGCCCTTGGTAAGAATCGATCATGGCTGAGAACGCTCAGTTGATTTGCATATCCCCCTAAACCAGAAAGTCCGTGAATGTTCACTCGTCTTGGCCTGACCTTTGCCGTGTTGTTAGTAGCTGCTCCGGCTTGGGCTCAAAGTGGAAGTCGCAATGTTGTGCCACTTCCTGCACCGTCCTCCAACGACAGCTTCCAGCAACTTCCTGCCCCACCACCAGCTGGCAGCGGAACTCGTAACTCTGTACCGAACTTTGCACCAGCGCCAGCTCCATCCAATGGGAGTGGGACTCGTAACAGCGTGCCCAGTTTTGACCCAACTTATCAGCCACCTTTTTCTCAGCTGCCCAATGAAGCACCACCAGTCCAGTCTCATTGCGGATCAGGCGGGTGTTCAACTGGGCAAGGGCAATACCTTCCTAGTTATTCACAACCGTCGTTGCAGTCGACCCCCTATTATTCGAGTGGGTTTTCAGGTGGTGGATGTTCGGCTCAGCCCAGTTATCAGCCCAGTTATCAGTCCAGTTACCAGCCTAGCTATCGGCCAGTCTACCGTCCGCAAACGTCGTACTACACAGACAGGTACTATCAGCCTCGATTCCAGCCTCGGTATCACAGCTCTTGTCGATAATTGATCGGCAGTGATGTAACGTGAAAGTGACTCAAAACGCTGAGATCAAATCCCCCTCGCTCGCAGTGGCTTTTTTAAGCGAGCAAGGGGGCTTTATGCTGCTGGATTGACAGACGTCTTCCAGATTTCTGGTTGAAGGATATCTCGCAACAAGCAGCTATGTGGAATGCTCGAAATACCATTCGTGTCACTGGCACTTTAACTCTGCTGGTGTATCTCCAGATCCTTGGTTTCTCGCCAGGATTCGCGAGTGATGTTCATGCTGTCTACTCACCTATTCTCCAGGTGCTTCTTCTGTTTGCGGCTGCCTTTGGTGCCTACGTCATTACAGCAAGGTGTATTTTCTCTTCCGCAGCAGTTTCAAACTGGCGTGAAGTCTTTCTTTGGGGATTGGTCTTTCGAGCAGTCATGTGGCCTTCTCTTCCCATTCAAGAAGTCGATTTCTGTCGGTATGTGTGGGATGGTGCGGTTAGCTACAAAGGGATTGATCCTTATCAGTTTTCGCCTTCCCAAGTGATAGCAGCTGCGCAGTATCCGACTTCCGTGATCCGTGATTCGGATCTCCGACACTTGGTGCGTGAGTACCAACAACGTGAAGGTCTGCGGCAGATTGCAAATCGAGTCCACTATGGCTCTCTGACGACTCCCTATCCTCCTGTCAGTCAGGCAGTGTTTGCTTTTGCCCATGTCTTCTGTCCTCAAGATGCATCCGAATGGACGTTTACACTGACGTTCAAAGCAATCATTCTTTTGTTCGATGCAGCGACTGCCATCGCCTTGATGGCCATTCTTCGATTCTTGGGTTATTCGCAATCCCTCGTTGTGCTTTATTGGTGGTGTCCTTTAGTGATAAAGGAATTCGCCAACAGTGGACATCTTGATTCAATTGCTGTTTTCTTTGTTGTTGCCAGTTTTTATTTCCTACTCAAAGCTTGCTTTCGTCCAAAAGCAACAGACGCCAAGCCACGCGAAGCCATGTTGGCAAATGACAACGCAGCTCTGACGTTGGTTTATTCAATCGCATCCGCTGGACTTTTGGCCTGCGGTGTGGGGGCAAAGTTGTTTCCGCTTGTGTTGGCTCCACTTTGGGCAGTGACACTTTTTCGCCGCAATAAATATGAATGTTTGCTGCCCATTGTTGTCTTCGCAATCACAACCGTCACTGTTTGCTGGCCCATGTTTGCGAAGACTCAATTCGCACAACAGCATCTGGCACAGCAAGATGCAACCGCTCGTTCCAAATCACAGTCGAGTATCGACACGCCTGAAGTCACTTCCGTCAATCCATCGGGGATCGAAGCGTTCTATCGCTACTGGGAAATCAATGATCTGGTGTTTCTGTTTGTCGTAGAGAATCTCAAACCAGCAAGTCAAGTTGCCGACCAACCCACAGCTTGGTTCGTGGTGACATCAGAATCATGGCGTGCCACCAATCATAAAATCTGGCAAAAACGGCTAGGCATTGATAAAGATGAAGAAGTCGCCTTCGTGCTGACTCGTCGCCTGTTGGCGGGGATTTTCTGCATTGCAGTGGCAGGAATCTGTGTCTTTGTCTTTCGCAATCCTACTCAGGAAAACATCTTAACAGCAGTATTCCTGACACTTGCCTGGCTGTGGTTTTTAAGCCCCACTCAAAACCCTTGGTATTGGACATGGGCAATTCCATTTCTTCCCTTCATGCGTAATCGAGCATGGATTGCGGTGAGTGGTTTGGCGTTGATTTACTATTTGCGATTTTGGTTCAAAGCACATTTTGTATATACCACTGTGTTGTCAACAGCTTATAAGGGTTTGCTGTTCTTTGACTTCATCATGCCTTGGGTCGAATTTGGTCCTTGGCTTCTGGTACTGATTTTAATGTGGCTGAGAAACCAAAAAATTCGGAGTGAAAAGTCTGTGAGAGCGGAGGCTGGTGGCACGACCACGTAGCAAGCCAAAGGGAGAAGAGAGCGGTTGGTTGGACTTGCCGCTGAGGAATGAAAACAAGTGAACCGTTGTCACGGTGGTGGCTGCGGGAAACAACACAGATTTGCCGCGCCCTACGACTCACTGGACCTTGATTTTCGGGATCTGGGCTGAGAGGCCGATTGAACAAGGAGATCTCGCTTTCGAATCACAATTTGTCGGTTATCGATCTGGATTGCGCCGTCTGTTCGCAGTTGCCCCAGAGTAATGGTGACAGTCTCACGGGCGACTCCAATCATACCAGCAAGATCCTGATGAGAAATTTTGGGCACACGAGCCTCATCTTGGCCCGTTGAATTGTCTGTTTCGGCCAGTTCAAGCAGCAGTGAGGCTAAACGATGTTCTGTGGACCGGAATAGCAAACTTTTGATTCGCCGTTCAATCACTTGCCTTTTCCCACCAAAGATCGACAACAACTGGAACGAGACTTCGGGACATTCTCGAATCAGATGCTGTAACGAGGTCGCAGGAATCGTCAGGATGCGTGAGTTCTCAACCGAGTCTGCTCGCTCTTCGCGAGATTCAGGCTGACAGACGGCGAATTCTCCAAACAGATTGCTTGGCGTGACCCAATTTAAAATGGACGGCTGTCCCGCCTCGTCAGTGTGGCTGATCTGCACACGGCCTTCTATCAAAAGATAGACGTGAGTTGCTAAGTCTGCTTCGTCATAGAGCGTTGTGCCCTGAGCAACCGACGAAATTTCGCATCCCCATGCCAATGTCGAAATCTGATTTTGTGTGAGTCCTTGGAGGGCTTCACATGTTATCAGTTGTTTTTCAACACCCTGCATTTCAACAGACCTTTCCAGTATCACTCACTGCAATTTCAGGCTGATGGTCTGCCTTTTGCGATTCAGCATCACAGCAAGTTTCTTGCATCACGACCGTCAAGATTTTAAATACTCATTTGCTAGGAAATGATCGACGGTTCAGTATTCAACCTATGTTCCAAGGTTGGTCAGGCAGGTGCTGTGTGCTTGCTCACATGCGCCGAGAGAACATCCATTGTGAAGAACGAACGGATGCCTTTTTTGTTCTGGATAGAAGGGTCGCCAGACTTCAGTAACTACGAATGTTGGCTGCAGGATGACCACTAAGCCATGCCGCATTTTTGCCGAGTGCTATCAAGAGACAGCGTTTTGCCTGATGGTCTGATTGCAGAATGACTACTGATCAACTTTGATGGGCTTCCGCGCGTCGACCGATTGGCACCAGTCTTCTAGTTGCTTTTTTAAAGTGGCCGCAAGTTCTGGTTTCTGCTTGGCCAGATTTTGCTTTTCACCGAGATCAGTTTTCAGGTCATATAATTCGACTGAATCATCATCAAACCAGCGGATCAGTTTGTGATCACCATGCCGAATCGCACTGCCTAAGCGATTTCTTTTGTGAAACGCATAATTCGGATAGTGGAAGTACAGCGACTGCCGTTTCCATTCCCCTGTATTCGTCAGCAACGGCACGAGGCTTTGTCCGTCGCAGATTTCGTCCTTCGGCGTGTCGATACCTGTTGCTTCCAGAATCGTTGGAAACACATCGGTGGAAATGATCGGAGTGTCACAGGTTGTTCCAGCATCGATCTTGCCCGGCCAGCGAACGATCCACGGAACGCGAATACCACCTTCATAAAGATATCCTTTGTTTTTTCGAAGCGGCTGATTTCCAAACAAAGAACCATTATCCGATGTGAAAATGAGCAGCGTGTTTTTACTTAAATTCAGTTCGTCAATCTGATTCAGAATGCGCCCAATGGATGTATCCATGCCTTCGATCATGGCGGCATAGCTGGGGTTTTCTAGCCCGTCTCGCTTTTTGTATTTTTCAATCAGGTGCTGGGGGGCTTGAATGGGGTAGTGAACTGAATAGTTCCACAGGCACAGAAAGAAAGGATCATCTTTGTGCTGCTGAATGAAATGAATGGATTCATCTGCGATCCGTTCGGGCAGATATTCACCTTCTTTTCGAGGCGCGATATTTGGAATGCCGTATGGTTCGAAGTAGCTCGGGGGCCCCCCCATTCGGCATCCACCGATATTCAAATCAAAACCTTGAAATTCAGGACGCAGCTGTGGTTCAAATAACCCTTGAGCGTCTTTTCCTGGTCGATGAGACAGATGCCACTTGCCAACAAATCCTGTCGCATAGCCAGCTTGCTTGAGTCGCTCGGCAATGGTCGTGTGATTCAACGACAGGTAGGTGGTCCAGTCGGCGCCTTTCAGTTGAGTCTTTTTGTCAACATGATCTGGGTTTCCGGGAGCATGGTTTGTGATCCCAAGTCGAGCTGGAGAATAGCCTGTCATCATGGCGGCTCGAGTTGGCGTGCAAACTGCTGCCGCTGCATAGCCATTTGTAAATCTCACTCCCTGAGTCGCCAGCTTATCCAGAGCTGGAGTGTCCAGCAGATCATTCCCTTGGCAATGTAAGTCCATCCACCCAAGATCATCGGCCATGATCAGGACAATGTTCGGGCGAGATGATTTTTCCTTTGAAACTGCAACGTTGGTGGGGTTTGCGGCGTGTACCTGGAGGAGCCCCATGAGGACTATTGCGCTACTAAACGCTTGTACTAAGTTCATTGGGTTTTGCTCTGCAATTTTTCTGAGCTGAGGGAAAAGCCAGAGGGTTGGGTGGTTGTGTCTGCTGACTTTTGGGCACGAACAGAAAATCTGCTCAGGTGACATCATACGGTTTGGCGGCCACCGACGACAGTAAGGAGGCCTTTGATCATGGTGCGCAGTTGAAGACATCAGGGGGGAAGACATTAGGGTTGAACACATCAGGCGAACGGATTCGCGTGGTGGCGAAAATTCGACAATGGCTCGTAGGAACAGTCAAAGGCGATTGGAAATGGTGTGAATTGCATTCGAGAGCAAGGTGACTTGGCTTCCATCCCACTGCTGATAGAGCCGTTGTGTCATCCTTGCACAATGTTTTTGTAAAAAGAATGTAAACGCTTTGAGTCCTTGCGTACATTCTGTGAATGAACTGGTATCGTGTTTTTTATGAATCATAAAAATGCCATCCAGCGATCTGCTCTGCTTTTCCTTCTTCTGTTCGGGGCAAATCAAGTTGCCTTCGCCATTGAGCAGAAATCCGCATTGGACGGTCTCCCCAAGGTGGTTGTGCATCAGGTCGTGCAGGACACGATTCCCCAATCGGTTTGCTTTGATTTAAAGAGCATCACTGGGAATCGATGCGACCTTGCTGGACGGATTAGCGCAAGACGGCAGTTTGATGGAACAAGGGCGACGCCTCCTTATCACGATGTCATTGTGTTTCATTGCTTCAATGGGGATGAACTGAAGTTTTCATCCTTCACGAATCCGAAGTTGCAAACACAGCTTCTCGAGAAACTTGCGAATGGCCACTCAGTGCCTGTGGTGATGAATGTTCAGATTGAACGTGTTCGTGTCGGACATGACGGCGTTAATATGAGGGAACGTTTGATGGCTTCCATTCACACGTGCAAGCCAGTCACCGCCGAATCGATTTGTGCTGCTGCTAAGTCGGCTGATTTTGATGAAACAGACTGCAAACACTACAAGGCCGCACTGGATCCTGATTTCGAAAAAGAGGGCATCGCAGTTTCATTCGGAAACATTCTGCTGTCATCAATACCAAAGGCAGCAGGTACACGTGTTGCAATCAGCGGCATTGAAGTTTTTAACATGACATCTGAGCCTGTCACGATTCAGCTGCTCAGTCTGACAATTGAACAAGACGGTGTGGCCCAAGAATGCACGATGAATGGTCGAACACGAGCCCCACAAAGTTGGGAAGTCGAAGCCAAAAGCTGGGCGAACGGAAGTTACCAGCCCAAAAAAATGCCGGGAACTCTTTGGATGTTTGATTCTGCCAAGCCGATCAAGCCAAAAGAAAAAGTGAAAGTGAGCCTTGAATTCAAGCTGGATGACGGTGATTCCATTAGCATCACGCGTGTGCTGGAATCAACCTAAACACTTTTCATCAGCCCTGCTTTCAGTGCTTGCTGGTCGTTCTAAACAATCGACTTGTGATAGCAGATTGTCCAGTGTCGATCGCTATTTGCTTTGACGCAATCAGCCGGAACATTCAAGTCCGATAGCATGGCCCCGATTTCTTCCACCGACAGCGCAGCATGTAAGGATTGGCGAAACAGTTGCTGCTGTTCAGCAGTTTCTTCTTTCGCGTAGGTCTGCACGAACTGTTCCACTTGCTGATTCGTTTCAGGACGCATCAGGTCTCGGACAAACAACAAACCGCCAGGTTTCAAAATACGAATTGCTTCACTGAGTACGTCTTTTGGTTTAGGAATGTGATGGACAATGCTGTTACTGATCACGATGTCTTGGCTGGCATCGGTGATTGGCAACTGCTTGCAGTCACAAAAGAGAGTCTGAATACAGCTTGCATTCATACGCTGAATATGTTGATTTGCGATCTTCAACATCTGAATTGCAAGGTCACAGGCAATGATCTTGCCAATGGCTGGTTCGCGGTGAAATAGCAGAAGAGGAATCAAAGCGGTTCCCGTTCCTAGGTCTGCCACTAAGCATTCACTCACAGATCGAATTGGGTCTAAGTATCGCCATGCGGCCAATAAGTCATTCACGAAGCGGCGATTGACGTCACCATGGTCCATGGAATCATAGCCAACGGCTTCTTCGATCGTGTCCATGACTTCCGGTTCTAACACACGCGGCAGCATCAACGTTTTCCGATCTTGAAACAACAGAATTCTATGAGTTTGAGAGACGTCGGTTTGG
>CAYTUE010000017.1:0-8987 GCA_964441085.1 uncultured Planctomycetaceae bacterium | reverse complement strand
ACTTACTTGGTCTTCATGTCCTGCAGTTCAGGCAATCCAACTCGGTCACAGTGTTTTAACAATCCGCAATCTGCACACTGAGGCCTTCGAGCGATACAGGTGGCTCGGCCGTGATAAATGATGCGGTGAGACCATTCAATCCATTCCTTCTTGGGAAGGATTTCCATTAAGTCTCGTTCGATGATTTCAGGATTCTGAGAAGTCGTCAGTCCCAGCAGATTACAAATTCGTCGGACATGCGTATCTACGACAACACCCGATGGAATCCCATAGCACACCCCCAAGACAACGCTAGCTGTCTTCCGTCCTACTCCTGCCAACGTGACCAAGTTTTCGATTTCGAGTGGAATTTCACCTTCAAAGTCATCTACGATTTGTGCCGCCATGGCTCGAATGTTCTTCGCCTTATTACGAAAGAACCCCAGTGATTTTACAATCGCTTCCACGTCTTCTTGGCTGGAATTTTTGAGTGCTTCTGCATCGGGATAGCATCGAAAGAGCTCCGGAGTCGATTGGTTCACGCGTTCATCAGTACACTGAGCACTCAGGATTGTCGCCACCAGAAGCTGAAAGGGAGTGTCATGATCTAGGGCACATTCGGCAACGGGAAACAACTTTTTGAGTTGTCGAATGACGGCGGTCGCTTTTTTCTTTCGATCATATCGAACAGCCTCGGTGTCCTGTGAATTCACAGCCGTGGCACGCGTCTTCTTGGCAGTGACTTTTTTGGCGGTAACCTTCTTTTTTGCCAGTTTCTTTTTTACTGCGGTTTTGGCAGCCTTGTTTCTTGTTGGCGTTTTTTTTGCCATGGCTTTGTTCCAAACGTTTTGATTGGTATCGGGCCGAATATCACTGAACAAAGACCGATCTCAGAAAACGGCAGCAAGCAAGCTTTGCATCACTTATTTGCCATCGGCCAAAAATGAAGCAGGTCTGCGGTCTCGAAAAAGATCTTTCAAGCGTCTTCGTTTTTCTTCTGTGAATTCACTTGGGTTTGTAACACCTACCCAAGCATCTATGTAGTCTTCAGGAGCATAATTGTGACCGTAGCCGAGCGGAACATTTGTTGCCAGAGGCAAATCGAATGCAATTTGCAGACACGTGACCACAGGAACCCATTTCAAATACGGTGACACATCTGGGCCACGTTCCCCTTGAAGCCAGTCTGGTTCTTCAAAAAGCAGATCGGGAGAAAAGAAAACCATCGGGTCGCTGGCATACTGTAGGTATATATTGCGAATGGGCCCCCATTCGCGATCGTCCCACACATCATCTGACTGTCCATAAAATCGAACCATCCGTGAGTCTCGAATTTCAGGTTTCCATGCTGGGCTGCCTTCATTACGAATCTGAGTCAGCAGTTCCCATTGTCTTGATGGAAACGGAGGCCCGCTCCAGAGCGCTCCATCAATTGGGTCTTCGAAAATTGTTAACACATCAGTCGATAATTCAGATCCTAATGCTCCCAAGCTTAATCCGTGCAGATACAGCTTGGGACGAGATGCCTTTGGTAGGTTTTTCCAATGACGATAGATTTCGTCAAACAGGAGACGGGCCGCCACAGTGGAGCGTTCTGGATCGACCGTAATTGTTAGCCAACTGGGTAAATACGAATATTGAAGTGCGACGATGGCTGTGTCACCGGCATGCATGTATTCCAAGGTGTCTGCTGCACTGGGATCAATCCAACCGGTTCCGGTAGGTGTTGCCACCACTAAAACGGAACGCTGAAAGGCATTCGTGCGTTTCAATTCTTCAAGAGCCAACTGAGCTCGTTGCCGCATTGTGGGGCGAGAATTTAAACCAACGTAAATTCGTAGGGGTTGAATACATTCTTTCTGATGGAAGTTGCTGATTTCTTTGGCGGTCGGCCCTGCTGCCACAAACCGTTTGCCTCGTCGGCCAATCGTATTCCATTCAATCAGTGATGGATCACTTCCCGATTGATTCCACAGTACGGGTTGAACAACGTCTTTATCTGTCAGACGGTCCAGCTTGGCAAACGAAGCATCCATTAAGTTGAGCAGACTGCGAGCCACCAAGTTATTAGAAACCGTGGCAGTACAAATCAGCACAAAGCAAGCAGCCAACACGTAGGCTAATCGATCGGGAACAAATTTCTTCAATCGTTGAGCGACAAACACACTGCAGAAAACGAAGCCTCGACCAACCGTGATTAGCACAACACCAACAACTGCGGCTAAGATGGCAGTGCTAAAGGCATAGGAACTTGCCACAGGCGGCATTTCCATTAAACCTCGAATGGAATTCTGCCAAGAGGTGGCTCGCCAAAGCACAATGATCATCAGGCCACCGGCGCTGGCCAAAGCGATCAGTCGAGCTCTCCGTTTGACAGAAACGCTAAGCGGACGGAATTGCAAAAAACGCCAAGTCCAATCGACCAGCACACCACATGCGTATCCGCAAGCGGCAGCAAACCCAGAAAGCAGTCCTTGAGTCGTAAAAGATCGTGGTAGCAATGACGGAGTCATGGATGTCGCAAACAACAAGCCGGCAAAAATCACTCCGACAAACGAAAGTGTTTCCCAGTACCTCACGGCAATCACTTGGACTCGTTTTTGAAACGTGATTCGTTCTTTCACGGTGAGGCTCATGAATTCAATCACAACAATCTGTCGTTCAGTATCAGAACAGCTTGAATTCGTCCTGTTGTTGCCACGATTTCTACGACGCAGTCGGTCGTAACTTGGACACTTCCGCAGAAGACTCATTCACGCCTACCGCGTTTTCTGACACGGGGCTTTCGAATGATTTTAAAGTTGCTAAACGTTTTTCTTCCTTCTGCCTCAGCAGTTCTCTTAGCATTCGATTGACAAGTAAAGCAATGCCAATGCCGCATAAAATCAAGGTCGGCCATTCATACCGAAGCATTTCGTCCTTGTGGCTAAAGAAGACTCCATTCGGCTGAATGCCAAAGCCATTCTTCCCATAAAGCGTGGCAATCGTATTGTTGCACAAATGGAAGACGATTGCTGGAAGAAGGCTTCGACTGTAAACAGCCAGCAGTCCCAGCAGCAAACCCAACATGGCAGCGTTGAAAGCCTGTTGAGGAATCATGTGGATGATGCCAAACATCAAGCTGCTGATCACAATAGCGATTCCTAAACGACCTCCTCGAGCCAAGCCGCTTAAGATAAATCCTCGAAACGCGATTTCTTCACAGATTGAAGGGGTCAAAGCGAATACGGTCAGCGTTAACCAAGGCGAAAAATCGGCTGACTTCATAATGTTACTGATCCGGCTTAAACCTTCCATCGGTGGGGGAGGCAAAAAGCCACTGTCGACAAGAAAGGCACTGATTTCGATACTCAAGGGATGAGCCAGCAAGGCTAACCCAGCTCCGATCGCAAGTGCGCCCATTGATGGTATTCGAAGTCGGAATGTGGCTCGCAGACTCGTGGTCAAAATCAGTCCCATGATCAAAGCCGGGCAGGCAATCATGGTCAACTGCTGCACCACCACGGTCTTCATCATCGTTTGGCCAACCTGCATGTCGCTTCCCGTTAGGTCGGGCTTCATGTAGTTCATGGCGGTAAATTGCAGTAGCAAAATCACGATAAAGCAGAAGATGGCTTCAGCAAATTGAGGGACTGGTTCTTTGGTACGAGTGACATTTTTAAGCCAAGATCGCAGATCGAATTTTTCAGATTCACGAAACAAAACGCCTTCGCTGTTGTACAAATCAACCGCCCACCACAAAGACAGGGCACTGTACAACAAGCTACTGCCCAACACCGGAATGGTGTACATCAGCAGGTCTCCCGCCCCATGAGCCGACAGCAGTAAACCCTTCAACAGTAAGGCGATATTCACCACAGGAATCACGCTGTAAAACGGATTGATTTCAACAGCTGGCGATAGGCAAAACATGGTTAACCCCATAATCGCCATCAACAGTGGAGTCAGATAGTACTGGCCTTCTTTCGTTGATTTTGCAAACGTTGCCAGCGCTAAACACAACGCGCTAAATAAGGCCGCGAGAGGGACCAGCAACACCAGAAGCCACACTAATGATTCCCATGCTGGAAATTGCAGTCCCGCAGATGATGACATGGCGGCTCCCATCGTGGAAGCCATATGCTGCCCTGTAAAGCCCATACTGAACAGGTTCATTAAAGCGGTGCCGATGCTGAATAACAGAATCGTCAGGAACTTTCCGAAGACCAGTTCGATTCGTCGAGCTGGACTGATCAGCACTGTTTCCATTGTGCCGCGTTCTTTTTCACCAGCGCCTAAATCAATCGCGGGGTAGAAGGCTCCCGTTAAAGCCATGATGACAATCATGGCGGGGAAAATTTTGCTCCAGACATTGGCCGAAACTTCCTCGCCGCGAGCAACTTCTATCCATTGCAAACTGGCCGGGCTTTGTAATTCAGCAGCCAAATTTGCCTTTTCAAAAGTGTCTTGGCGCAAGGCACCTTCCCAGCGGCTCAGTGCTGCCCGAATTCTTCCAAAAGCGACGTTCGATTTGTCATCCGCGCTATTGCGAAGAACTTTCAGTGCCGGAACCACTGCTGTGCTTTCAGCATTCAGTGATCCATTTTGCAACGACTGTATTGCGTCCGCATATCCATCGGGAACAAGCACAAGAACTTGGACACCGCTTTCTGCAAACGCATTGCTGAAATGGACTCGACTTGCGTCATACTTGAGAGCTGCTTCAGCAGAATCTTCTTGATTTGCTCTTGAGATTTGTTGATACAAAGTCTGCAGTTCTTGTCCATTTTTCAAGAGCTGCTTTACGCTCTTGCGGCCTCGAATGGCTGTCGCCTGAATTTCTTTTTCCGTTTCGTCACTCATCGAGAAATCAGTGACAATATTCAGTCGGTCAGTGTCTTCCTTACCAGCATCAAACCAATCTGGCTTGATGCCTTCGTTGCTTAAAAAAGCGGGAGTCGCTGGAAGTTCGTCAGCATTCAAGATCACAACATTACGAGGCTGTTCACTAAAAGTTAGCATCATTTCCACAATGCCAAAACCCAACATGGGGTAGAGCAGCACGGGCAGAATGGTAATCATGAACAGAGTCCGGCGATCTCTTAATTGATCACGGATCTCACGCATAAAGATTAGTTTGACGTTTTTCCAACTCATGTCGATCGGTTTCCGAACGGAATATTTGCTTATCGTGGTTGTAGGTCTGCCCGTCATTCAGACACAAGGTCTAAACTGTGGCGATCAACTACACCAACGCTTCTTTAATCTCTTGTTCTCGCTGTTCAATCAAGTCAAAGAACAGTTCTTCAACATCCGGTTGGTTATGTCGTTCGGCAAGCTCTGGAAGAGTACCAGAATCGACAATACGGCCTTTGTGAATGACGGCAATTCGATCGCATAGTTTTTCAACTTCTCGCATAATGTGAGTCGAAAAGATGATGCATTTGCCCTGCTCTTTCAAGGCGGCTACTGCTTGCAAAACAGCTCGAGCTACCAAGACATCAAGGCCAGACGTGGGTTCATCAAAAATAATCACAGGAGGGTCGTGAATAATTGTTCTTGCAATCGACACCTTTTGTTTCATTCCCGTGGACATCTTCGAACCCAGTCGATCACGGATTTCATGCATCTGTAGGATATCAAAGATTTCGTTGATACGACGATTTAAGTGATCTTCCGGCAAGCCATAAAGGCGACCAAAATATTCCACCATTTCCCATGCCGTCATGCGGTCGTAAATGCCCGTATTGCATGACATAAATCCGATATTTCGACGCACGGCAGCCGCGTCATGCATCACATTGATGCCCGCAATTTCTGCAACCCCCCGACTGGGCTTCAAGACGGTGCTCAAGATTCGCAGGCACGTTGTCTTGCCAGCTCCATTGGGACCAAGCAGCCCGAAAATTTCGCCGGGAGCGACTTCAAAAGAAACGTCATCCAAAGCACGGAACGTTCCGTTGTAGTCTTTAAATTCTTTTGTCAGGCCCTGCACTCGAATCATGAATCATCGCCATGTCGTCTTGTTGCTAATAGAACGTGATGAAAAACTACCACACCGAATCACACATGTGTGAAAACTACTTAACCCGAATGCCGTTTTGGGATGTCCGATGACAGAACTTCGATGAGTCGATCATTCTAAGTAAGCTGGTTGATTGTTTTGGCTGATCATGATCATGTCATCTGCAATGATCGTAACAAAAGCACAGCCGGGTCAGTGCTCTCCAATCGCAGGCCTCCCGTGCATTTTGATGACCTTGCACTGTTTACCATGACATCGAAGATCAGTTCAAAATGTATTCTTCGACTGATCTAGCGGCGAGTGATCTGGCGAGCAAATATGTGAATCTCCGAATGAGGTTGTCATTTTTTGGCGATTAGCTGCCGTTGCTTCGTTCGGTATTTAAAGTGCAGGTTGATTGAATGGTGACATTTCCCATAAACCATGGCGTGAAATATGCGTTTTGGCTATAGGGAATGGCAATATCAACAGTCACTTCCAACGTGTCTTCATCAATCACTGGCGGAGTGACGTTGACTGTTAGGTTGTTAACACCAACAACGGACATGATTCGGGTGGCCTCATCAACTCCTTCTTGATTGGTGGCTCCTGGAACGACAATCAGTCGAGCAGCTTCGTAGGCAGCATTATTTGCTGTGCTGCGAATGGTACCTGCAATTGCAAATTCCATGGCCGCGAACAACAGCAGAAAAAACAGAGGTGCGACGATGGTAAATTCGACAACCGTGGCACCACGATTTGCCTGCGGATTGCGAACGTGGGAAGGGAGACAACGCATGAGCGAGAAACCTATCTTGTTAACAGGGTGGGCAGATTTCTGGCAACTTCACGAAACACGTTCATGAGTGACGCTTCGTCGTCGGCATGCCAATGGCGACCGCCGCCAATTGCTGCGACTTGTTGCATTAAAAGTTGGTCAGCCTCATCACTAAATGTGATTGTATGCACAGTAATCCCTTGTGCGGCAGCGTCAGCCGCAATGATACTGGGCTCCACTCCTTCATTGTGATTTCCATCTGTCATCACCACAATCGTTTTCAACGCGAGAGCACGAGACAAAACCGGGTCGGTTAACGAAATTATCCCTTGTTCCATCCCGAGGCCAATTGCCGTACGCCCTTGAGCTTGCTGCTGACCGATGATAGTTTCCAACTGCTGGTAGTTTAAGGTGAGACCCCAGTCCAATGATGCTGTCTTAGAATAAGTGCTGACTGATACTTTTTCTTCTTGAGAAGATAGGTTCAGTTCATCAAAAAATTCCGCCACGGCCGCTTGTAAGGCTTCGTAGCGAGTTCCATTTCCCGCTGGCTTATCCATTGATCCTGATCGATCTAAGACAAGAGCGATGTCACGATCAATTTGTGTGGCTACTGCAACTCGAACAGGTTCGAACGCCGTTCGTTCAAACAGGCCGTTGAATAGCAATGGCACAGATCCTGATAGAGATCCCGCACGACGGTCTCCCGTCACCTGAACTGAGGTCAGTAAAGATGAAGAATCAGGGCGAGGTTGGAAGTCGTATCCTCCCATAGAATTTCCTAAGCCGACACCGAAAACAACATCAGAATCGGCAACTAAAAGGGGGGCTCCACCTACCTGATTCCGTGCTGCTGCTTCGATCGCAAATTGCCGTGCAACGCTGGAATTTTGAGTAATACTGAGCGTTCGGCTACCAGCTTTAACGGCGGCATCTGTTGCTGTCCGCAATTCCGTTCTGGTTAATTGCATCCAAGCGATGTTAATCGAAAAGATGCCGAAGGCTAATATGATAGGTAAGCAAACAACGACCAAGGCCAGCATCGCCCCTGTTCGAGACGGTTGAGACTGACGCTGATATTTACGCAGACGTTTCATCTTAATATTCTTTCATCATGGTGGCTTCGCCATCGACAATCAGCGTGTCGTAAAACCATCCGGCAATCACCGAATTGTTTCCTCCCGTGGCAAAAACGCGAACGGAAACCCATGTTTGCGCGGGCTGACTTTCAAAGTTGGTGGGATTGATTTCAACGGTCGCTCCGTTTACGCCTCGAGCAGTCAGAATCTGATTGCAGGCAGTCAGCACATCAGAAGATGTTGCTTCAGGGCGAACAGCCGCGCGCACGCCTTCGTAGGCTGCAACGGATAAGGATTGCTTTAGGTAGATCATTGAACCGGCTTCAATCACACCGGTCATAATCACGAGTAGCACGGGAAGGCACACAGCAAATTCCACTGTGGCTGTACCATCACGCGTTGGCAAGTTTGTGAGCTTGTGTTTTTGCATGGCTTATCGAGTACGTAAGAGCGAAATAAAGGGGACGTGTGAACGGTTGGCAGGAACGTGAATCACACTTCCACTAACTCTTGTTCTTTTTGTTCTGCTGCTGCCAACGCCGGATGTTCTGGCGATGATTTTTCCAGCATTGCATTGAAGGCAGCGGGCAGATCAGGCCAAAAATCGTTCTTGCGAAATCGCAGAGGTGGAACATTGTTTTCGCCATCAATATGTCTTTGCATGGTCTTGCGAAGATTGTAGATCGGCCCGGCAATTCGGTTGCTGAGAGTTAATGTGTCCCGAACAAAAATGGGAATCAAACAGACCATGGCAAGCAAAAACGGAGTGTTCTGACGAAAGAACACAGTGAGGTTTTCTTCTAGGCTACCGAAAGGATTCAATAAAAACTGATTCACGATACCTAAGGTGGCACCCACACAAATAAAGATCAAGAAGTGTGACACCACACGCCGGGCCAACTTGTGCTGAACCGCTTTGTCAACAACTGCCTTTTTTCTGTTTTCCACTTTTTTTGTCATATCATTCTCTCGTGACAGCGCGATTCTATCTAACAGCACGAAGACTGATTCATGCTGCGGTGGTAAAAGCGGGCACTGGTTAATTCTGTGACCGGTGGCTAAGTGTTGGTTGGGTTCCCCATGTGATTCGAAAAACATAAGGAATTCTGTTTTAAACAGGAGAAAATACGTAGCGGTTACACGGGTTAAGCGGACTGCTTTCAAGGCC
>CAYTUE010000016.1:37820-53256 GCA_964441085.1 uncultured Planctomycetaceae bacterium | reverse complement strand
AAGACGCCAACGCCAAGACGATAACGCAAAACTTCGATTCGCCCTCACTGAGACAGTGAGGGCGAATATGACGTCTTAGCCTGTGCAGCCATCTAATTGATCGTAGGCTGAACGGAGCAGTTCTTCGGTTGTTTCAAAATTCAAACAGCCGTCGGTGATGGAGACACCGTACTCCAGTTCATCGGGGTTGCTGCCCAATGATTGCTTTCCAGCCTTTAAATTGCTCTCCAGCATCAGGCCGACAATGGTGTCGTTGCCTGCGGCTCGCTGACCAATCACGTTGTTCCAAACGTCGGGTTGCCGTGTGTAGTCTTTGTTGGAATTCGCATGACTACAGTCGACGACAAATCGAGCAGGCACATCAGCAGCAGCCAACATTCGACTGGCTTCTGCCACGCTTTCGGAATCGTAATTCGGTCCCATCCGACCGCCCCGGAGAATCAAATGCCCGGCGTCATTGCCCTTCGTATTCACTAAGCATGTGCGACCTTCTTGGTCGATCCCGAGAAATCGATGAGCAACCCGAGCAGCCTGCATGGCGTTGATGGCAACTTCTAAGCTTCCTTCGGTACTGTTTTTGAAGCCCACTGGCATAGAAAGCCCGCTGGCCATCTGGCGATGAGTGGGGGATTCGGTAGTACGCGCACCAATGGATGCCAAGGTGACCAAGTCGGCGATGTACTGAGGCGTAATAGGTTCGAGCATTTCTGTGGCGACTGGCATGCCCGCTTTGTTGACGTTCAGCAGGATTCGGCGAGCCATGCGGACTCCCTTTTCCATGTCGAAGGTGTCGTTTAAACCGGGGTCGTTAATAAGCCCTTTCCAACCCACCGTTGTACGAGGCTTTTCAAAATACACGCGCATCACAACCAGCAGGCGGTCGCTCACGTCGGCCGCAACCTGACTTAGCTTTTCCACATACTCCATCGCGATATCTTCACGATGAATCGAACAGGGGCCCACCACCGCGATCACTCGACGATCTTCGCCACTCAGGATGTTTCTGACGGCTTGACGATTGTCGTAAACAAAGGACGCCAGATCTTCCGTCAAAGGAAGTTCGCGATGCAGTTCGACAGGAGAAGTTAGCCGAACTTTTTCTTGAATGTTGACGTCTAAAACGCCTTGAATTTTGCTGGTCATGTTAACGCTGTGTTCTTCGATCAATGTCGCAAGAAGATCGTGATGATGTCAGTGCTTTTGGCCATTCGCTGCGATTAAGGTGCAGACTGACTCACGACTGGATCACAAAAAGAGATACGTTGAAATGGAAGGGAATGATGACTGTTTTTTCGACAGCCTGACGATGACTGATCGTTTCTGCCTTGGCACACTTGAAAGACAGCAAACTGACGGACAACAGGCGGTCGAAATGGGCCGACCGCCTGTAGCCTAGTGCAGTATGTCAGCCAACTGTTAGTATTCGTTGGATGCTTCGCTCTCTTCTGTGGCGATTGCCGTGGGTTTCGCAATTTGTCGGATTTCTTGGCTGTCGCGTTCATCCACCATTTTCTTCATGGCGTCGTCCAACGACAGGACTCCCAAGTCTCCATCGATTCGACAGCGGACGGCCACTGAATTTTGTTCGGCTTCTTTGGGCCCGACCACCAACATGTAGGGAATGAGATCCAATTGAGCTTCACGGATTTTGGCCTGCAATTTGGCACTTTGCAGATCCGTGGTGACTCGAAAACCAGCTTGTCGAAACCCAGCGGCCACGTCCTTGGCGTAATCGTCTGACTTTTCGCTTAACGGCAGAACTCGAATTTGTTCCGGAGCCAACCACAGCGGAAATGCTCCGGCAAAGTGTTCGATGAGGACTCCCACAAAGCGTTCCATCGATCCAAACGGAGCGCGATGGATCATCACAGGGCGATGTTGTTTGTTGTCGCTGCCTGTGTATTCCAGTTCGAACCGCTCGGGTAGGTTGTAGTCTAACTGAACTGTGCCCAACTGCCATTCGCGTCCCAAACAGTCTTTGACCATGAAGTCTGTTTTGGGGCCATAAAACGCGGCTTCACCTGGCACTTCGATAAAGTCGATGCCTTCGTCTGTGAGAACTTTGCGAAGGACATTTTGAGCATTGTCCCACAGTTCGTCACTGCCGACATACTTGTCGGATCCCGGATCCTTGGTGGACAGTTGAACTCGATAATCCTGCAGACCAACGGCTTGCAGAACGTACTTCACCAAACCCAGCGTGTCTTTGAATTCTTTTTCGACCTGTTCAGGAGTGCAGAACAGGTGAGCATCATCTTGAGTCAACCCTCGAACTCGAAGCAAACCATTCAGTTCGCCCGATTGTTCGTGGCGGTACACGGTTCCGAATTCCGCCAGCTTGACGGGCAGGTCTCGATAGCTGCGAGGAATCGCTTTGTACATCTGAGCATGATGAGGACAGTTCATCGGACGCAGGAGATAGCGTTCCTGCTGCTTTTCCCATGCTCGCAGCACGGCTTGTTTTTCATCCACACTGCCGTTGATTGGGAAATCTTCGCCGGGGAATCCAAGCACCATGGCGGCATCAAGCAACGTTTTTTCTTCGCTTGCTTCCGGAGCTTGATATTCTTCGTCGGTTGGGTCTAAGCAACGCAACCAGTGATCGACCAGTTGTCCGGCAGAATGGCCGAACAAAGGTGCGAATTGAGAATCTCGGTAGTACGGAAAGTGGCCACTGGTTTCGTACAATTCGACGCGACCAATATGCGGCGAATACACGGGTTGATATTCACGTCGCAGCAGTTCTGCTTTGATGAAGTCTTCCAAGGTCGCTCGAATGGTGGCTCCTTTGGGCAGCCATAAACACAATCCTTGGCCCACATCGGGGTTGATGGTAAACAGATTCAAGCGTTGCCCGAGAACTCGATGGTCTCGCTTTTTCGCTTCTTCCAGTTGTTCGAGGTAGGCTCGCAATTCCTTTTTGTCGAAGAACGCCGTTCCGTACACTCGTTGCAACGAACGATTGCTGACATCACCTTTCCAGTGAGATCCCGCAACGCTTAAAATTTTGAAGGCCTTGATCATGCCTGCTTTGGGAATATGAGGACCGCGACACAGGTCGACAAATTCGCCTTGACGGTAAAAGCTTAAGGTTTCGTGGTCGGCAAGACCGTGCTGAATGTGTTCGACTTTGAAGTCTTGCTTCAGGTCGGCACACAAGGCGATCGCTTCGTCTCGCCCAAGCTCAAACCGTTCGAAGGGTTCTGATTCCTTCACGATCTTTTTCATCTCGGCTTCGATTTTGGAAAAGTCGTCTTCGCTGATCGGGGTGTCGAGTTCGAAGTCGTAGTAAAACGTGTTGCCTTTGACGGGTCCAAACGCCAAGCCGACACCTTCGTACAGCCGCATGATGGCGCGAGCCATAATATGAGCACAGCTGTGTCTCATCACGGCTGAGGCAGCAGCGTCTCGAGTGGTCAGGAGAGTCAGCGGGACGGGGCGAAGTTCGGTGAGGTCTGCAAGTGGACGAGTCGCGTCGACTGTTGTTCCTTCAATTTGAGCAGCAACGGTCGCGCGAGCTAAACCGTCGCTGATACCAGCAGCGATGTCGAGCGCGGTGACCTGATCGTCGGAATCAACGACATTTCCATCGGGGAGTTGAACCTGAAGCATATCAGCACGTATTTTCCTAATTGTGATGCCAGACCAGACCAGCGACCGAAACGAGTGGTCTCTGATTTAAGCAACCTGCCGCTTTTCTAAAACGATGGTTTCTGTGCCCAAACTACCCAAAACGACATATTCGCACGGCAGGACACACCAAAACACCAATTTCAGACAAGACAAAACAGCCTGATCTCGCAGAATGCCGGAGGTTATAACGCTGGACAGTCAGCCAAACAACGGCGATATGCCAGTGAGAACCTGTTCGCGAACGGATGCTCCGATTTTGAGACAATTTCGGTCCATCCGAAACCAGCCTGGGGCGACTGGTGCTGTGGAAACGGCTGGCTAAACTGTCTGAGGCGAAGTTGACGAGGCCCCTGTTGCCAACAGCAAGATCGCAGATTGAAACAGCGAGGATTTGCGGCGGCAACTGGCAACATCGGCTATGCTTGATCTGATCAACTGAACAAAAAGGGAATTCAGCTGGCGAATGATTTTGCTGGCGCGACCAGAAAGAGAACTGCGGAGCCTGTTTGTGGATGAAATTCGGACACCGTTGCAGGAAGATCTGAGTGATCGTTTCCATGGGGAACTTCACACAGACCTTGCCACGCGTGCGCTGTATTCCACCGATGCAAGCTTGTATCAAGTCATGCCTCAGGCAGTTGCGTTTCCTCGCAGTACTCAGGATGTCTCCGCGCTGGCTCGGTATGCGTCGGAAAACGGAATTCCGCTGATCGCTCGAGGTTCTGGCACGGGGCTGGCCGGTGGCTGTTTGGGTGAAGGCATTGTGGTCGAATTTTCTCGCCACATGAATCAAATCATCAGTACCGATGGCGACACGGTTCGAGTTCAACCCGGAGCAACCCGAGACCAAATTAACCAACACTTAAAACCGCTGGGACGGTACCTTGCCCCCGACCCATCGAATTCGTCGATTTCTTCCATTGGCGGAATGGTGGGAGTCGATGCGGCGGGTTCGCATGCCATCCGTGTGGGTTCCATCCGCGATCATATTCAAAGTCTCCAATGTGTGCTGATGGGCGGCCAAGTTCTGGAATTGGCAGCCGAACCCGTGCTGTCCGAAAACCAATCAGGCGTGCCCGTCATCGCCAGCGCCGACGAATCTGCTGACGCCTTTGGACGCATCAAGAAACAAAGTGATGAGCCCGTTCATCCCGCATCGTTAACTCCCGCGACTCGAAAATTAGAACTTGTTCAACAGCTGCAAAGCGTGCTGGCACAGTCCGTTGCTTTGATTAAAGAACATCAGCCTGCCTTGCTGCGTAATTGCTGCGGCTATCACCTTCGGAATGTCTTAAGTCGTGGACGAATTCATTTTCCTCGACTGCTGACCGGCGCCGAAGGAACCTTAGCCATCAGCACCGAAGTGACGCTGCATACATTGCCGCTGCCTGCTGCTCAAGGCATGCTGGTTGTCATGTTTCGCAGCATGGCTGCAGCGGTGGACGCCATGCAACAGCTGTTGGTTTTAGAACCAGCGGCCTGTGATCTGCTTGACCGGCGATTGTTGAGTCTGGGGCGAGACACCGATGTGATGTTTCACGACATCGTCGATTCTGTGGCCGAAGCCGGATTGTTTGTGGAATTCATCGGGAGCAGCCAAGCCGAAGTGATCATGCGGATGGCGAGTGCCCAGACACTGCTGCAACAAGAACAATCAGGCAAGCACCGCATTACCGTCACCACATCGGATACCGAAGAAGTCGAGAGAATCTGGCAATTGCCAAGCGCCGTTGTGCCGCTTTTAGCCGGGTTAAAAGGAGCCTCAAGACCTCTGCCGTTTGTCGAAGACATCGCTGTTCCGCCTCCGCGTATCGCCGATTTCCTAAAGCTTGCTCAACGAACCTTTCAAAAGCACGAAGTGACCGCCACGGTTTACGCTCATGCTGCCTCCGGACAGCTGCATTTGCGGCCCATGCTGCCTTTGCCAGCGGATAAAGACAAAAACCGGTTACATGCCATCGCGACCGATCTTTACCAGCACGTAAAAGACATTGGAGGAACAATCAGTGGGGAACACGGCGACGGACTTTCTCGAACGTCCTTCGTACAAGCCCAATACGGACCTTTGTATCGTATCTTTAAAGAAGTCAAACGGATTTTCGATCCGCAGAACTTGTTGAACCCCAACAAGATTATTTCAGAAAGCAAAACGCTTACCGTAGAAAACCTGCGTCCCAATTGTCTTCCCGAACAAGCTCCCGATGCCCCAGCCGCTGGGCTTTTACCGATTCTGACATGGTCCTCTGAAACAGCGTTTGATGCAGCAAGTCGGTGTAATGGGTGTGGCACGTGCCGCAAAGTGGATGCTCATTCACGCATGTGCCCGTTCTTTCATGCGGAACCGGATGAAATCACAAGCCCACGAGCCAAAGCAAACTTGCTGAAACATCTGGCGCTCGCTCAAAGCCCCGATGAATTGCTGGAAGACAGTGCATTTCGAAACGTGGCGGAAAGCTGCTTTAACTGCAAGCAGTGTGAAACAGATTGCCCATCGGAAGTCGATATTCCTCATGTGATGCTTGAACTTCGAGCCCAAAAAGTGGCTCAAGAAGGGTTAAGTCGAGGCGACCGGACGGTGTCTCGATTCCACAACTATGCGCGAATGGCGGCAAGGTTTCCTCGAATCTTAAATCGGTTACTGAAGTTCCGTATGTTTCGCCGATCCATCCAAAGAATGACGGGCATTGATGCTCGCCGTCGACTGCCTCGGTTTGCTAAACAGCCTTTTCTCAAGTCGTCGACAGTCCACAGCGAATACAACGTTCCAGATCCGGAATCTTCGCTGCCGACCGTGGTCTACTTTGTGGACTACTTTGCGAATCATCACGACACCGCATTGGCGGAAGCCTTCGTGCGAATTCTACGCCACAACGGGTTTCACGTTTTTGTGCCGCCTCAGCAAAGAATTTCGGGGTTGTCCGTGGTGAACGTAGGAGACATCGAACACGCGTCGGCCATCGCCAATACCAATTTAGATTTATTGGGGCCACTGGCCTTTGAAGGTCTACCCATTTTGTGTTCGGAACCATCAGCCGCGTTGTGTCTGCGTAAAGAGTACCCCTTTTTAACGAAACATGAATTCGCAGACGTGGTGTCATCTGCGACTCGTGACGCAGGCGACTTTCTTTTGCAGTTGCACCAAGTTGGTAAACTGAAGACTGACTTCACTGAACTGCCAATGAAGTTGGCCTATCACGTGCCGTGTCATGTGAAGAAGAAGTCGGAAACACCTGGACTCCGTCAGCTGTTGGATTTGATTCCCGGTTTGGAAGTCACCGATGTTGAAAAAGGTTGCAGCGGGATGGCGGGCAGCTATGGAATCGCCGCAGAACATTTTGACACGTCGGTGGAAATTGGCCGTCCACTGATGGACACCATCAACGAACTGGACGTCGTGGCCGGTGTGTCGGATTGCAGTGGTTGTCGCATGCAAATGGAACAGGAAGCCAATCGCCCCACGGTTCATCCCATCAAGCTGCTGGCCTACGCCTATGGTTTGATGCCCAGCTTGGAATCGGCATTTCGATCGATTCCCAAAGGAACCATGATGTCATGACAATCCAAGTGTTGCTGTTTGCAGAAGCCAAGCAGGTGGCGGGAAAGCCAACTGTGGAAATCGAATTGCCAAAAAGCAGCACGGTGGACGATGTGTTGGATCGAATTGTCGACACAGTTCCCGAGCTTCTGCCCATGAAATCCAGCTTGTTGGTGGCAGTGAACAATCAGTTTGCGTCTCGAGATCAAACGATTCAGCCAGCGGACACAGTCGCCTGCTTCCCTCCTGTTAGTGGAGGCTAATTCTTGAATGTTCGCTGGTCCTCTCGCAGGCTGTTGAAAACAGTTTCGGTGAAAACAGTGATCTCGGTTCGTTTGATCAGCCGTGTTCAACAACCAGAAAACCAGCTGCGAAGCAGCGACATCCTGTCGTCCAGGCCGCGAGCCCAGGGGCGCGAGCCTAGGGCTGCGAGCTTAAGGCCGCGAATTCGGCTCCTTGAGGTTTCTGTTTTCCGGCCTTCACCGCCGCTCAAAATTTCGTTGGGGGCCCAAAAAAATCATCGTTTGGTGACAATTTCGGGCCATGGGTGGTGTTTTGAACAAGGAATTTCCTTTACAGACTACCATTAGAGACCGCATATCGACTAAGCTTCCTAGATTCACGAAGGTGTTATGCAGCCCACGAAGGATCGAGGATGTTTGCGAATCACGGTTTTACTCAATCAATGACAATCGGCAGCTTGGCCGTTGTGGCATTGATCACTGCCCCAGCCTATGGCTGGCAGGATTTCATTCCCTTCGAACAAATGATGCGTGATGCCGACCTACCCGGCAACAAACGCACATCAAACCAACCAACCCGACAGCTGGATTCCCTGTGGCCTCCCGTTGCCGCGCCGGAAAATTCTCGTGTTGATCGAGGACAGCTTCAGCCTTCCAGAAGAAGCTCACAAGACGGTCGTTCGTTGTCTGGTGAATTTCGCGACACGGATTCGTCAAATCGGCGCGGCCGCACACCCGCCAGCAATGAACGGCGAAGAATCGATTCGAACTTCAATCAGTTTCCCAAGAACTCCAGCCAACCAAGGACCGGAGCTTTTGACTCACGACAGCCAGCAGCGAATCGCAATCCAGCAAGACAAGGCACAGGTGGTCCCTCTGCAAACTGGCCAAGGCCTTCCGAATCAGATTTTCATGGACGATCCCATCAACGCGGGTCTGGCACTGGAGGATACGACGATCCCCAGAAGTCGAAGCTGACTGATCCCTTCCGAAATCCTCGTAGCCAACCAGCTCGTGATTCCTACACAAGTCAGCCACCAGCTGGTCGTAGCCAGCCAGCCGCCGATCACTTTGCAGACTACTTGGCATTACCAGCATCTACGCCAACATCGATTCCATCATATATTCGTCCGACCACTCAGTCGGGATCTGCTGTTGATGGTCGAGACTCAGGTTTTGATGCTCCCAGATTTCAAGATTTTCGATCGCATCGCGATGGGTCTTCGGTTCAGCAGCAGCCACCGTATTCCGATCAATATGACAGAACACGCAGCCCTGGTTTCGGCCCTGGCTTAGACGCTGGTTTTGGCCCGCCTTTGCCGTCTCGAAGTCTGACTTCAAATCGATTACCGCCCGAAATGGAACTCGATGCAGATCCATCAGAATTTGATTGGCGAACGATTCGAGTTTCAGTGGGGGACATTATTCTTCCCAGTCACACCATCTTTCAGCATGCAGATTCAGTCCTTTCGATCCCGGAAGAAACCGCCTATTTGAATCTACTGCAAGAAATTGAAGCTCGAAAGAAGGCTCTTACCTTAGATCCAGCTTTAAAAACGATGTCTGCGAATGCTCGAGCAGCCGTATGGGAAGAGTGCTTTTATGCATTCATGAAGGCTCGTCAGCTTGCGTTTGGCAATGGCAAGCTTCGTCATGAATCCAAGTCGGCAGGGCTTCGAAATGGGTTAGCCGATCCGTTCAAAAAGGAGGGCGAGCAAGTCTCTCTGACGACTCGAACCCAGTACGACATACTGGACGACATTCGCAGATACCCCGATCATTTTACTGGTCGGCCAATTGTTTTGTACGGCATGTTTAGCCCCGAATCAGATCGAACATTGTCTCGCACAGATGGGGCACTTGATCCAACAATCACCACCGTGGAAGAAAACCCTGCGGAACAGTTAAACAACCATTCTTCCATTTATGGAATGGTATACGACAGTCAGAATCATCTGACCAAGGCCACGGTCACCACTGGATCATTAACATCGATTCAAACCGGTCAACTGTTGGCAACAGTTGATACATCGGGCCTGATGACTCCTCGACAAGGCGTGCAAGACATTCGATCTGCTTGGCGAGACCTGCCTCCATTTCCTGTGTTGATTAAAGGATGGGTCATCAAAAAGTTCAAAGGCGACCGTCCCTTGATTTACTGCGAATCGATGAGACTTCTGTCTCCAGAACCACATCTTTCTTTAGTCCAGACGCACACCTACGACAAACAAAGAATTCGAGCCGAAGAAAAGTGGTTGTACTACGAAACCTTACAGCAAATGGCCAAGACTCGGCCCGACATGCAACAGAAACTGGGCCATCAAAACATGCTGGATCGGATCGATGTTTTGCAGTCGGAAATCATCGACAAGTTCAAAGCAGATGCCTTAGCGTTAAAAGCACGGCAGGCTGATAACAAAGTCACTTTGGTTGAATATGAAAAGCAGCTCGGGAGTCTGAATCGTCAATTTCAGATGAGAAAAAAACGATATCAGCGGTATCGAAACTCCAAAGACAAGTTCCCAACCTATGTGGATCTGTTTCAAAATCCTGACGAATGGCACGGTAAAATCGTCACCCTGCAAGGTCATGTCAGGCACAGTGTGAGCTACGATTCCGATGCCACCATGTCTGATGGCCGACCGCTGTACGAACTGTGGCTGTTCACCGAAGATTCTCAACACACCCCAGCCGTCATTTTGACTCCTGAAGTCCCTCCCAACTTTCCGATGGATGCTGAAGTTGTCAACCAAGTGACAGTGACGGGATGCTTCTTCAAGCGTTATGTTTACACAGGGCAAACAGAACGACGAATTGCCCCCTTGATTCTCGCAGGAGGAATTCAATGGGCTCCCAGTGTTGGCCACGTCGCTTCGCTGGTCAAATCTGGTGACCTCTCTGCCGGTTCACCGCTTGCAGTTCGAGCCAAAAAACTGCAGTCAAAGCAGTCCGGAAACTGGGCGTTGATCTTAGTCAGCTTGGTGATCATTTTTGGACTGATGGTACTTTGGGGACGCGCTCAACGAGAAGAACGTGACCGCTTGCGACTTCGAGATCGCATCGTAGATGTCAAAGAAATCGAAAACGGAGCGCCCCCGGAATTCGCTTCTGCTGCAGACGAATTTCTGAATCGTGCTCGGTAAATCCACCAAGGCAGTCAAATTGAGCGAAAAGCACAATCCGCACAACTTTGGGTGTTCCGCAAAAACGGTCCATTCAATGATCTGTCACTGTTTCAGAGTGACTTCAGACGCAGAACTCCGGCTACTGTTGTGTTTTGGTTTTGGTTGCTAAAGTGCGGGCCTTCGTGGGGAACGGTCTGAAATCGTATTCGACGAAAAAATGAAACTGAGCGTTCATTCGATCACTCCGTTTTGAGTCTCCTTGCATGTGCGTTGTCTTGCCTTTTTTGCTGCCATTGAATTTTCTGCTCCATGTTGTTGCCGTCTATCACGAATCGTCCCGTTCGACTGGGTGTGCTTATTAGCGGTGGCGGCACCACCTTGTTAAATCTTCTGGAGTGCATCAAAAATGGCACTCTTAACGCAGAAGTTCAGGTGGTCATGACGAATCAGCCCGATTGTCAGGGGCGAACACGTTCTGAAAACGCAGGACTGAAAACATGCGTGCATCGACGAGCCGACTTTGAAAGTCTTTCGCAATATAGCGATCAAGTATTTGAAGTGTTGACTGGTCACGATGTGGACTTGGTGATCATGGCCGGTTTTCTCAGCATGCTGCAAATCCCTGATCACTATGAACATCGAGTTCTCAATATTCATCCGTCCTTGATCCCTTCGTTTTGCGGCAAAGGGATGTATGGGCACCATGTTCATGAAGCAGTGAAAGCCAGAGGTGCCAAGGTGTCCGGCTGTACGGTTCACTTTGCCAACAATCAATACGACGAAGGTCCCATTGTCTTACAGCGCCCCGTGTTGCTTCCCGACAACAGCACGGCAGAAGAAATTGCAGCCTTAGTTTTTGAACAAGAACAGTTGGCTTACCCAGAAGCCATTCGTCGAGTCATTTCTGGGCGTTTCGAAGTGGTTGGACGAACGACCATCTATCACGATTCCGAATCAGAAATGACGTCAGGTCACTGATAACAACATCCTCACACGGCTCACCCACGGACCGAACCAGGTGATCCAAACGCACACGACAGTAAATTGAACCATTCGCCTTTTATTTATTGTTTTTGCAACAACATGCTTTGCAAAACAAGTTGATCTTTTGCATCCGTGTCGACATGGCGTCGCGGGTGAATGTCATTTGGCCTGCTGAAGACATCTTCTTTTATGAACCATCAACTTCGCACCGCTTCCGCAACAGTGATCACGATCCTGATGCTGTCAGGCCTGTCGATTGCCGTCGGCCAGTCGCCTGTGATCAGGCCGGGCCGGACCGATTCTGGTACTCAGCCACTCCGTTCGGTTCAAGCTGATAACGATCAGCCACCCCGTGCTGGTTCGGCAAAGCAGCAGGATTCCGCCAGTCAGTCAGATCGTAGTCGTTCGCAAGGCCAAGCTGACGCACCCATTCAAAAATCAACAGTTGCCGAAGCGACAGAACAGCAGATTCAGGAACTGGCAGCACGGTTGGCCAGCACGTTGGATATCAGTGACGAAGTCAAGCAGTCGATTGCCGCTAAAATTAAGCTGGCGACCGATTCGATGGTTCGAATTCAGAAGCTCAAACTTCAGACGACGGTTGATCAAAAGGCCATTGCGGAAGTCACTTCCGCAGCTGTTAAGTTACGCAGTGAACTGGCAGAAAAGCCGTCTGAACTGGACGCTTTCACGGACTTGTCAACGACCTTGCCAGACCTTGTCGCCAAGCTGGCTGCTTTACAACCTGAACTTGAAAAAGCGCGAGAGACAGTTCGTGAAATCAAAGGCGAAGCGACTCGCCGATCAGAACGCCGAACCACGATCACTGCAGAACTCACAACCAATCCGACAAGGCTGTCGGAACTCAACGATCAGCTTGCGTCATCGCCGCCAGAAGAATTGTCTGCGCTGGAATTCGACGCGCAGCAAACCATGCTGAAGGCGCAGATCCAAGAATTGAACGCTCAGGTTCCTGCTTACAAAGCGGAACTATCGAAGTACGATGCTGAAAAAGCGGGAGACCTGAATAATCTACAACTTCAATTGGCTCAACGAACCGAAGCATGGCTCCAGCAGCAGATCGAACAGCTGAACCAATTGATTGATGAAAAACGCCGAGCAGATGCTCGTTACATTGCGAATCAGCTACTGGCCTTTGCATCTGGAAAGCCTGCCGTTTCTCCCTATCAGGCGGGGTCCGAGCTGCTTCACGTGACCGAGTTGACTACCGCTTCGGAACGGCAACAAGCGGCGAAGACCGCTGACATCGCGGCCTCCAATGTGTCGGTGACAGCAGACATTGCAGTCACCACAAAAAAGGTGACCAGCGCGACAGAACAACTCCAGTTTGTGCGCGAAACTGTCTCCGAAATGGACAATAAAATTTCTCTGGTAGGACTCACCGGAGCCATTGGACTTGAACTTCGAAAGCATCTGAAAACGCTGCCAGAAACGTCACGATTATCAGCGGATGGGCGACGTCGGCAAAAGCTGATGCAAGAGATCGGATTCGAACGACTTGAACTTGGCGATGAACTTAAGGAAACCGCCAAGCGCTTGGCAAAGATTCGTAGTTCATTGAATAACCAACCATCTGATATCGGACTTCGCCTGCTGGTAGATCGTCACGAATCGTTAAAGCTGCTGACGACCAGTTATTCAGATCAATTTGATCGCTTGGTGGATTTGGATATCAAAGAAAGGGAATTGATTCGAGAAGTCGAACAGTACAAGTCGTTCATTCGCGAACAGGTGCTTTGGATTCGCAGTCATCGAGCTCCAGGTATTGCCGACCTGAGTGAGCTGCAAGGAACATTCACCGAATTTACCAACAAAGACAAATGGGCGGCAGTGCTGCAACAACTGTGGAACGATGTGAAATCGCAGCTTCCAGCTTATGCCGTCTTTACGTTACTGTTGATCATCCTGTTAGGTGTTCAAAATCACTTTCGGCAAAGCCTCGAAGACATTGCAGCTGTCGCTCGAAAGCCGAATTGTCGCCAGTTTCGCATTACCCTGCGAGCCCTTGTCCTGACGACAGTGTTATCCGCCGCGTGGCCTTGTTTGCCTGCATTCTTTTCGTGGAGGTTATTACAAGAAAGTGTGAGTGGTTCGCTGGCTCGAGCAGTCGGTGAGGGCCTGATGGCGTTCTCCGCAGGCTTTTTCACTTTGAATTTTCTACGGCACGTGTGTCGGCCTTCAGGTTTAGGACCTGCTCATTTTAGTTGGCCGGCTTCTTCGGCGCAGAAAGTTCGTCGAGAAACCTATCGGTTGATGTGCTTGCTGCTTCCATTGCTGTTCTGCAAAGCGATGTTGCATGCTCATGCCACTCACCTTTCGTCGGTGCAAGTGCTCGAACGAATTGTGTTTGTGGCGGGACTATTGGTGATGGCTTGGTACCAGGCTCGAGTTCTCCATCCCAACCATGGCATTTTTGCGAATTGGGCTTACCAAGCCGGTGGCTGGATTTATCAACTTCGCTGGATTGCCTTTGCAGCGGTGATCGGCTTGCCCCTGATCTTGTCCGTGATGGCTGTGGCTGGCTACTACTATACGGCCTACGAACTCAGTTGGAGACTGAATGTCACCACATGGATCGTTATCGCACTGTTGATTCTGCAATCGTTCTTGATGAGATTGTTTGTTGTTCAACATCGGCAGCTAAGAATCGAACAGGCTCGAGCCAAACGACAAGCATTGGCGGAAAGCACAGTGGGACATTCAGAACAGATTTCTGCGGTTGTCGTGGAAGAAGTCGTCGATCTGAAGCAAGTCAGCCATCAAAGCAAACGATTATCGAATTCGATCTTGGTGATCACGGGGCTATTACTGACGGCATTTGTTTGGGCAGACGTTCATCCGGCGCTCAGTGTTTTAAATAAGTGGACTGTCTGGGAGACGACCGTCCAAGAAAGCGTTGCCTATGTGGATGAAAGCGACGGTTCGAACAAGGTGCGGACAGATCAGATTCGGTTGCCTGTGACCGTGGCGGATTGCTTAATCAGCATTGCCATTCTTGCTTTAACCATCACGGCAACTCGTAACTTGCCTGGGTTCCTTGAAATCACCGTTCTTCAGCGCCTGCCGATTGAACCATCTGTGCGGTATGCCCTGCGTATGGTGTCTCAGTATTTTCTGGTGGTGATTGGAACGCTGATGGCGTTTTCCAACATCGGCATTGGCTGGGACAAAGTGCAATGGTTGGCAGCTGCCTTAACGGTTGGACTTGGCTTTGGTTTGCAGGAAATCTTCGCGAATTTCATTTCTGGTTTGATCATCCTGTTTGAACGTCCCATTCGAATTTCGGATGTCGTGACGATTGGAGACGTGTCTGGTTCGGTGTCTCAAATTCGAATGCGAGCGACCACGATTACCGACTGGGATTTGAAGGAATACATTGTCCCCAACAAAGAATTCATCACAGGCCGCCTGTTGAACTGGACGCTGTCTGACAAACTGAATCGAGTTGTCATTGAAGTGGGTGTCGCCTATGGCACAGATACAAAACAGGCTCGCAAACTGCTGATTGATGCCGCAAATAGCATTGATGAAGTCATGGAAGAACCAGGCCCCATGGCAACATTTGAACAGTTCGGTGACAGCACCTTAAATCTTCGCCTACGCTGCTACTTGCCCAACTTAGAAAACCGCTTGAAAACGATTACCGACCTGCATGAAAAGATCGACCAGAAGTTCAAGGAAGCGAACATTGAAATTTCGTTCCCTCAACTTGATCTCCATGTCGTAGACGTTCCCCCAAATAACGGGTAAGCCTGAATTGATGGAAACACACACTGATACGTGTGGCGACAGGTTGGCTGTCCGTGTCAAAGCGATGTGCCACAACGCAAAACGGCGAAGCTTCTCCTGATGGAAAAGCTTCGCCGCTGTTGATCGTTGCAGCTAATGGCTGCGGT
>CAYTUE010000016.1:28034-37720 GCA_964441085.1 uncultured Planctomycetaceae bacterium | reverse complement strand
GCTAATGGCTGCGGTTTTGAATCAGCCGGTTAAGCGTAGGTTTCGCAGTTCAAATGAGACAGCACCCAAGTATCGATGAAACGAGCATCGTTGCTGCATGGATCAAGAGGTTCTGCGGTGACTCGCACATCCATTTCCACACCAGCCGACCTAAGTAGCCGCACAGTGTCTAAGTTGCGAGCCAGCTTTTCGTTGGATGCTGTTCGAGAAATCGCGTGCAGTATGTTCTTGCCTCGCAGATGCTCGGCTTCTCCGAGTTTTAAGTCTGAACAGTCGCATTCGGGTTCGACCACCAATGCTCCGGCGAACCATTCCGGACGTTTGGCAAACAATCGCAAGGCGACATCGGCTCCTGTTCCACACCCAGCGGCAAAGATACGTTCGCTGTGAATATGGAAGGCACGACGCAGTCGGCGAGTTGTCACGTTAACAAGATCTTGCAGTGACGTAGAACCAAAGTTCACATCATCAGCCGACCAGCCAAAGCTGTCTTCACCCGCAAGCTGCTTGTTGCCTCGAATCGCAAGACCCAGATAGTTTTGATCGCCAATGGCGTTCATCACGATATCCAGTTCGTTTTCGCTGCTGCCTTCGTCGTGAAACCAGATGAACAATGGATAAGCGTAATTGGGTTCGTACCGTTCGGGAACAAACAGTGAAACGGGCCAGTCGCTGTTGGCAACGCTGTCAGACTGCAAAGCGTCGCAGTCGGAATTATACTGTTCGCATAATTCCTGAAGTTCAACAGGCATCTGTTGCATCTGATCGTTGGGGATCAGAAACGAAAGATCATCCTGGAACCACGCCTGAGTTTGGACTCGGTTATACATCAAAGACTTCCATGATTTAGGAGCGAAAAGTTGAAGGGGATTTTTGACGCTGAATCAGCGGGAGTGTTCGGTACGGCCTCGCGGACGACCTCCTGCAATGGAAACTTCTTTCCAGGGCAGGCAGTGGGTTTGACAGTGTTGTGCCCGATTACCAAACGAGCCGGAATTTTGTTCCGACTGGCTAATGCTTTCACGAGCTGAGTCACGGATTCTAATTGCTTCTTTGTTGGAACTGTTTCTTCGAAGTTTCCGATCAAACAAATTCCAATTCCGTTGGCGTTGTGAACGGCACTGCCCGAATGAGCCCCATGCAGTTGTTGACGCCAACGAAACGTCGATTCAATCTGACCATCTGGCATTCCATTGCCATTTCCTATGACAAAGTGGTATCCAATTCCCAGCCAAAAGTTTCCCGAACTGTCTCGACGACGCGAATGTTCTGCGTGAATTCCTTCCACACTTCCTCTCGATGTCGCCGAATGGTGAATGACAACGTAAACCCAGCGGCGAGTTTCCGCATCTGGATGAACGTTAAGTGGCAATCCGTCTTCTCCATTTCCTTTTCCTTCTGCTGTTAAAGTAGCGGAAGGATGTATCAATGCCACGCGTACTGTGTCCGAACCATCGCACAATACCTGATGTGGTTCGTCTAAGCCCGCGTAGTTGGACTTAGGCGAAACGCTTAGCACAATCAGTAAAAATGCAGTCGTCCGAATCACCGTCACAATACCTTAATTTGATGCCTCGTGAAACAGCCAGCAACGGCGGGTCGCCGCTGAAAAGTCAGATCTCACGAACTGCTCGACAGAACCTTACCTGTGGCCTGAAACACTGTCAACGAGCCACCGTTTTCAGGCCCTTTTCTGGCACCGTCGCACAAACTTCGCGCGCGAACCTTTAACGGTTACGCGGACTTTCCGGCCTGAAATTGTGGCGTTAAAGTTTTCCAAGACTTTCAAGTGTCGCCGTCTTACCGCTGCGACACACTTCTGGCCTTTCGAATCAAAAAAATGAATTCCGACTCAATTTGCTCACGTTTCCATCTGGCCGAGTGTTTTCGGATGAGTTTCAACAGGCTGCAGTCAACTCTATTGTGAAGCGGGAGGAGTTGTGAAACGGAGAATGTTGTGAAGCAGGGGAATTCGCTTCGAGCAGCGGCCGAGGCGGTCAACGTGGCGTCGAGGAGCCTCTGGGAGTGGCATCAAAAATTGGCTTGCATGTCACCTATGCTTTGCGGAAACCGATGGCCGATTTTGAGACTTGAATGGCTCGCGCTTTACTGGAACCTACGAATCCTAAAACGTCTTGCCGAATCATGTTCAAACAAGGTACCAGAACCAATGTCAATCCCGTGGCAAAGACTAAACCGAACGTTAAGGTGACGGCCATCGGAATCAAGAACTTTGCTTGAAAGCTGGTTTCAAACATCAGTGGAATCAGTCCCGATGCCGTCGTCAGTGTGGTTAACAAAATGGCTCGCAAGCGTTTTTTGGCTCCATCAATACTTGCTTCAAAGTGCCCCATCCCGTCTGCAACTCGACGGTTAATAAAGTCCACCAGCACCAAAGAATCGTTCACTAAAATTCCCGCTAAGGCAACTAAACCAATCGCGCTTAACATCGTGAAGGTTTCCCCCGTGACGAGGTGTCCGACGACGGCTCCTAGAAAACCAAACGGAATGGCCGACATCACCACAAGGGGTTGAGTGTAGCTGCGGAACAATCCGGCCAGCATTCCATAAATGACGATCAGGGCAACCGGGAATGCCAACTTTAAGCTACTAAAACTTTTCCCGACTTCCTCGGTTTGCCCCAGATACTGAATTTCGACACCCGGATACTTGGGCAAAATATCGGATTCAATCTGCTGTTGAATGGAGGCCATGACGCCACTGCGACCTCCCGGAGTTGCATCGTCGACCGATCCGATCACCTTTGCAGATCGAGTCTGCTGGTAACGAGTGATCGTGGAATATCCGATTCCCATATCAAGATTGGCGACTTCCGAAATGGGAACCCACTTTCTTTCGCCGGTTGTCGGATTTCGACGCCCCGGCAGCCACATGCTGTCGATATTCCATGAATTTTCACGAAACTGTTTCGGGTATCGGACCATGATCTTTACGTCTTCACGGTTGCGAGTGATTCGGCGAGCTTCTTGACCAAACACTGCGGCTCGGACATGAGTTCCCAAGCTTCCAACCGTAATTCCCGTTGCGGCAGCCGTGTCTTTCACGCTGAGCTTCAGTTCCTTTTTGCCAAGATCCATATTGTCGTCGAGGTCGTAGACGCCTTTGATTCGCCCTGCGATCTGCTTGATATCATTCAGCACCAATGGCAAGGTTTCGTTGGCGATTCCGGAAACGCTCACTTCAATGTCGTTACCGCCTGGCCCACCATTCATTGCTACCCAGCGCACGCTGTTAATGCCTGTGAGTTTGGTGTTCGAAAATTCACGCAGTTCATTGACCAGTTGAGCACTCGACTTCGACCGTTCTTCTGCTGGACAGATTTCGACAACCAATTGACCGAGATGGCTTTGATCATCAAAGCCGATCGATCCTGCTCCCGTGACATCGTACTGGCGTCCGGCAATGGTTTGAACATTGACGACTTCCGGATGAAGGTCGGGATCGACAACAAAGTCTGTCAGCTTTTCCAGTTCTTCTTTTAAGCGTTCGGTGGAAGTCCCAATCGGCATTTCCAATGCACAAATCAGGCTTTCACTGTCCATGTCTTGAATGAACGCCCACTTCACAACTCCCCCAGCCAGAATTCCTGCGGCAACAATGCAGCCCCCCATGACGGTCGCTACCGTGACGTATCTCCACTTTAAACTGAACCTCAGCAAGCGTTCGTACGGAGCCAGAAAGAAACGGTCCATGATGCGAGTTTTCAGACTGATCACAGGTGCTTCGGCGTGACCAGATTGTTGTTGCTCGTTCGCCTGATCAGTTGCGATTTGATTCGATTCTGGTTTCGGCTTTCGTTTTAAGGCCGGAGGCAAATGGCGAAGGTGAGCTGGAAGAATAATGAGTGCTTCCACGAGAGAAACGCTAAGAGCCGCGATTACAACCAATGGTAGCTGAGCCATAAAGTCACCGATTTGTCCTTGGATAAAGAACAACGGCGCGAATGCTCCGATGGTGGTACTGACCGCAACAATCACGGGCCACATCACTTCTTCCGCACCAAGAACGGCGGCCTTGAGAGGCGGCACACCTTCTTCCACATGTCGATAGATGTTTTCACCAATCACGATGGCGTCATCGACAATGATTCCCAGTACGACGATCAAACCAAACATGGACAACAGGTTCACGGTGGCGCCCAAAGACCACATCACAGCGAAGGTGCCCATAAACGACACCACCAAACCAAAGGCCGCCCACATGGCGACTCGCCAGTTTAAAAACAGATTCAATGAAATCAAAACCAGCACCAGCCCCCAGCCACCGTTTCGGGTCATGAGGTCCAAACGGCCTTCAACGAACCGAGCGATATCTGTGTGCAACTTGAATTTGAAGCTTTCAGGAAATGGATTGTTTTTTGCTTCGTCATAGATCTTTTTAAGATCTGGCTTTCCGATCGCTCTGTCCAGCCCTGACCAGAATCCGGTTGGCCCAGAATATGGCTGGCCCGATCTGGCAGCCACATAGGTCTTGATCATACTGCTAATTTGTACCGCGTCTTCATCATCTGCTTTAAAGATCACGCAGTTCACCATCGGCTGACCGTTAAACAACGATTCTAAATCCGAATCAATGAATCCGTCTTTCAGTGTCGCGACATCTTTGAGTTGCACCTGACTTCCGTCGGTGGAAGAGCGAATCACAATGTCACTTAAAGCAAAAGCTGATTGTTCTTCACCTAAGGTTCTGACGGCAATGCTGCTGCGGTCGCCTTTCAGTTGCCCTGCGCTGACATCTACGTTTTCATTGCGAATTGCAAGGGCGATGTCTTCGAATGTGACATCATATTCCAGCAGCTTTTCGGGACGGACATCAACGTAAATTTCGTCGTTGCGAATTCCATTCAATTCAATCCGACTGACTCCCTGAAGTTTCAGCAAGTCGTCTCGTAAATTGCGAGCCGTCTGTTTTAACGTCTGCTCTTCTTGATCACCGTAGACTGCGACACTGATCACAGGCAATTGAGGCTGAACCTTTTTGAGACTGATCTTTTCAACATCTTCGGGAAGGTCTTGGATCGAATCGACTTCATTGCGAATTTCTTGCAGCATCACGTCGACATTATCAACCGATTGAGCCAACGTCAGAGTGGTGAAGCTGACCGATTCGGCCACCGATGATTCGACCTTTTCAATGCCTTCTAAGCCGCGCACGGCTTCTTCAATTTTTACCGTGACTGCTTTTTCGATGTCTTCTGGCTGAACTCCCGGATACGTCGCCGAAACCATCAACTTATCGGGGCGAGATTCCGGAAACATTTCTCGCTGTAGAGTCAGCGCAAAAACGGCTCCTGAAGCAAGAATCACCAGCATAAACATGTTCACAAGCACATGGTTGCGAACGCTGAAAGACGGCAAGGACATCAGTCGACCTGAATAAAAATCGAAAACACTCAGCCAGAAAGCGAATTACGGTATCCAAGGTAACATCATGGATACGCAATTGCACCGCTTTCTGCACTGCACACTGTAGTCGATTTTGCCGTACTTCCCAGCCGATATTGATCAGCAGCCGCGAAGCAAATCTGCTTGACCGTGTTTGATGAACTGTCCTGTGTCACGACATCGGGGTCGGTGGCAGTTCTCAACAACTCGTTACCAAGTTGCTGACACAGATTGCTGTCGCGTACTCACTTGGAAAATCAGAACTGAGTCTGACTTTGTGTTGATTCGACGGCAGCAGTTTGCTGTGTGTCGGTGGTTTCAAGTGGAAGTTCGAGTGGCGAATTCAGCGCCAACGGATCGTACTCTTGAAACATATTTGTGAAAGGGTGAACGGCTTGGCTTCCGGTCGTCATGCAACCTGACAAACAGGTCAGCATTGGTACTGCAAGCATTGCGATAACAATTGATTTCCGTGCTTTTTTCATGACTGCTCTCCTTGTGTCATCTTCCTCCAGTAAATCTGCGAATCCATGCATGATTGAAAGGCCAGCGTCTTGTGGCCTCAGTTAATAGACGCAGCGAGCCTCGCAAATTCCATTTGTTTCAATAAGAATCTTGGCAAAGTTCAATTCCAAAACGCGGTGACGACAGTCGCTTCGGCGGTTTTTGCGGCAAACTTGCGGCTGTTGCTATGTTTGCATGTTGCAGTGCAGGCGAGACGGTGAACATTCATTCGATCTGAGGCAATCATTGAGTTCCCTGCTAGCCAACCGAATTTTTCCCAATCGACATTTTGCCGCCAAACATCGGCAAACCCTGCGAAATCCTTGGTTAACTGGATGTTTCCCCTCGGTCATCGAAATCAAATTCTGCGGATGAGCACAGTTTTCCGGTTTGTGCAGTCAATATTGATCCTGTCGACTGACGATGTTGAACAGGCAACGGAGCGATACTCGCTTCTCACGAACATGGCGATTTGGATTGTGCAAGGATACAAACACGATGGATATTCGGTGGAAACTCCCCTCTCTGCTGCTGCTTGGAAGTCTGGCGGCAGGATGCGGCGATACAGCGGATACCGCCCCTTCGGCAGGCTCAACGGCGGCGGCTCCGGCAACAACAGTAGCAAGTACAGCACCTGCAACAACGGAAACAAAAGTAGAAACAGCGGCTCAACCTGTTGATCCGCTTCTGGTTGGCTTGGAATTTGACGACCCCGAAGAATTCCCCAAGGCTCGTAACAGTTACGAAGCCAACCCAACTGACGTTGCCGCAATCGAAGACTATGCCGGCATTCTTTTGGGCGTCGCTTACGCTCATGCTCAAGGCGGCAATGGCGAAAAGTCAAACGAAGCCTTATCAATCGGCGGCAAAGTCATCATGAATGCTTTGCAAGCTGGAGTTCCCATTAAAACCTTGAACTCAGAAGAACAAAACGCTGTTCCTGTGGAACTGCTTTACGGCTATGCCTGTGTTTTAGGCCGAGACAATCAAGCCAAAGAATCCTTGGACGTGCTAGATCAAGCAATCAAAGCTGGATTCGCCAATGAAAAAATCTTGGGCGAAGATTCAGACCTTGCTTCTGTTCGAGCACTGCCAGAATACGCAGCTGCAAAAGCCAACTGGGCGACTCACTTCGAAGCTCTTAAACAAAAGCACAAAGACGCTTTGATTGCTAAGGCAAAAGAAGACCTGAAGAATCAGGAAGCCTTCGACTTCGACTTTAAACTGACTAATGTGGATGGAACCCCCATCAACCTAGCAGACTATGCTGGTCGAGTTCGGATTGTTGACATCTGGGGAACATGGTGCCCACCTTGTCGCAACGAAGTGCCCACCTTTGTTAAGTTGCAAGACACTTACGGAAAGTATGGACTGCAAGTGATCGGACTGAATGACGAACGCGGTCCAAGTCCAGAAGCGAACATCACAACTGTGAAGAACTTTATGGCGAACGCCAGCGTCAATTACCCGTGTGCGATGGTGACTCCAGAAGTTGTCGCCCAAGTGCCAGAATTCGGTGGCTTCCCAACGACTTTGATCATCGACCACACTGGCAAAGTTCGTTTGAAAGCATTCGGATTCCACGAATACGACTACTTTGACACGGTTGTGCGACAGCTGCTGACAGAAGCGTCTCAAGCTCGTACAGCCAACACGAACTAGCAGACGGTTGTCAACCAATGAATCGCATCAAGGCTGCTCTGGAATCTTCCAGAGCAGCCTTTTTTCGTCGACAAAGAATAGACTCAGCAGCTTCAAAGTTGGCCTATTGCCACAGTTCTTGTCGAGGATTTGATGTGTCGAGTTCTTTAAGTTGTTGGTACAACGTTTGTTGATCTGCTGGCAGTTCCTTGGGGGCAACCACTTTGATCACAACCAGCTGATCGCCCTGTTGCTTGGTTTTGCGATCGACACTTCCCTTGCCCTTTAAACGCAGCTTTGTTCCGCTGTTTGTGCCGGGAGGAATCGTCATCACGATGGTGCCATCGGTGAGCGTTGGGACGTCCACTTTGCCACCCAGCACCGCTTCCAGTGGAGTAATCGGTACGTCAACCAACAGGTGTCGACCGTCCTTGCGGAACCAAGGGTGACCAGCAATACGAACGGTGACAATCACATCACCCGGTCCTGCTGCTCCTGGATTGCCTTGACCGGCGAGACGAATTTTTCCGCCGTCGTCCATGCCTGCTGGTACTTTTACGGTGAGCCGTTCGTGGTTGATGGTGAGTTCGTATTCTCCACCGTTGATTCCCATCTGAAAGGGAACTTTAATTTCAGCTTCGACATTGGAACCCTTGGTGGGTTGAGCACGTCGGCCACCGCCAAATGGGTTGCCACCTCGGCCACCGCCGCCGCCAAACATACCACCCAGTAGATCTTCGAAACCAAATCCACCGGCTCCGCCGCCACCACCACCAAACGGATTGTGTCCACCTGCTGGACCACCTTGCATTTTGCTCCAGTGCTGACCGAACTGGTCAAACTTGGCTCGCTTATCTGGGTCACTCAGCACTTCGTATGCTTCGGTGATTTCCGAAAACTTGGCTTGAGCACTGGGATCATCCTGATTGGCATCCGGATGATACTGTTTGGCCAGCTTGCGGTACGACTTCTTGATTTCATCTGCTGATGCAGATTTTGATACGCCAAGAACTTGATAGTAATCTCGGTCAGACATCTTGTTAGGCAATCACTCAACTTGTGGTGCAGGAGAAATAAAACGAAACGACACAGCGAATTCGACAGCAGAATGAAGTGAACCTGTATTGGTTCTCAATGTTTATTCGCTCAACAGTTTATTCGCTAAACAGTGCGTCAACAAAGCCCGTTGGATCGAAGAGTTCTAAATCGTCGATGCCTTCACCGACTCCGATGTACTTCACAGGAATTCCCATTTCCTGACGGATCGCTACGGTCACTCCTCCTCGAGCCGTGCCATCTAGCTTTGCGAGCACAAGCCCTGAACAACTGACGGCGTTCGAAAAGCTCTTCGCTTGGCTCAGTCCGTTTTGACCAGTTGTTGCGTCGATGACGAGCAGACTTTCATGAGGAGCTTCTGGGATCACTTTCTGGATCACTCGACGAATTTTATCGAGTTCATCCATTAGGTTTTTCTGAGTCTGAAGTCGTCCCGCTGTGTCGACGACCAGATAATCTGCGTTCAGTTCTTTTGCCTTCGTGGCTCCTTCGTAGGCGACGGCGGCTGGGTCGGCTCCCCCCTCCTTACGCACAATTTCGCAGCCCAGTCGCCCTGCCCACATGGTGAGCTGCTCGACGGCAGCCGCTCGAAAGGTGTCTCCGGCTGCCAGCACAACCTTCTTGCCCGACTTCTGCAGAAGATTGCTGATTTTGGCGATCGATGTTGTTTTACCAACTCCGTTGACGCCCGCGACAAGAATGACCGTGGGGCCGGATTCGGCTTTGGCTAGGGGAGACAGCTTGTCTTCCAAATCCCATGCTGTGCTGCCGTCTCCCTTCAGCAGGTCCATGACCTCTTCGCGAACCGTAGTCCAAATGGCATCCACATCAACGACTCGACCACCATGGTCTTCTCGCAGTTTTGACACAATACGATCGGCTGCGGCCACTCCCATGTCTGTGCGAATCAGACGGCCTTCAAATTGTTCAAGCACATCATCATCCAAAATTTCGCCTGCTCGAAACAGGTCTCGGACATCAGTGCGAAGGAAGTCTTTGGTTTTCTTCAGGCCTGCTTTAAGTCGGTCGAAAAGTCCCATGGTACTATCTTGAAGGGGGGGAGAATAAGGAAAAAAAGTG
>CAYTUE010000016.1:25847-27934 GCA_964441085.1 uncultured Planctomycetaceae bacterium | reverse complement strand
TTTCAGGTGCTGCGGTGCGAAAGGCACAGTGAGTTTTGATTTCGTCGTGCTTCGTTTTGGTCAGTGAAACGAACGGCTGAACATCGACTGCGGCAGCCAAGTCGGAGGGCCAAAATATGTGGCCGCGAATTCCGTTTTTCGCAACGAATTCGCAGCGGCTGCGAGCAAGTCCGCTGACATCAGCTAGAGAGTCTCCGGATACAAATTAACAAACTTCTGCCAAGCGTCATTCCATGCGGATTTGTTCGCAGGATTGTGTTCTCCGATTTGTTCAGACTGCCGCACGACTTCTCGAATTTCTGAGAGTGACGACACATCTCCCGCAGATCGAGCTTGAATCATGACGTTGCCCAATGCAGTGGCTTCGACTGGCCCAGCAATCACAGGGCGACCGCAGGCGTCTGCGGCAAACTGGTTCAGCAACTTGTTTTGACATCCTCCGCCAACAATATGAATCACTTCAATCGGAACGCCCGTCAGGCTTTCAAGCCACCCCACGACCGCGCGATACTTCAGTGCCAAACTTTCCAGCGCACAGCGTACAAACTGGCCTTCTGTTTCGGGCACTGGCTGGCCTGTTCGTTTGCATTCTTCTGCAATGGCAACCGTCATGTCGGGAGGCCCCAGAAAACAGTTTTGGTCTGGATCGACGATCGATCGAAACGCAGGAGCGTCGGCGGCCAACTGAGTTAACTCTGTGTAGTTGATGTCTTTGCCATTGGCGGCGAAGGCAACTTTGCAACGTTGAACCAACCACAGCCCCATGATGTTTTTCAGTAGCCGGTAAGTTCCGTCGACTCCCCCTTCATTGGTGACGTTTCGTTTCAGCGCTTCTTCGGTTAAAATGGCATTGTCCACTTCGACTCCGAGTAACGACCATGTTCCGCTGCTTAAATAGGCCCAGTTCGGAGTCCCAGTGTGAGCCGTCGGGACGGCGGTGACAGCAGCTCCTGTATCATGAGTCGCGGGAGTGACCACGTCTAACTTGCCCAATCCTGTCATCTCCGCCACACCCGGTCGCAGAGTGCCTAAGTTTGTGCCTGGCTTGACAATTTCGGGCAGCATGGCAGTGGGCAACTGGAATTGACGAAGCATATCGAACGCCCAATCGCGAGACGTTGCGTTCAGCATCTGAGACGTTGTGGCATTCGTAAATTCCACCACTTTACTGCCGCTTAAACACCAGTGGAAAAAGTCGGGAACCATTAAAAAGCAGTCGGCCGCTTCTAGCAATGCGGGATCATCTTGCTGCATTGCCAGCATTTGATACAGCGAGTTGATCTGCATGAATTGGACGCCGGTTTCCGAAAAGATTTCAGATCGTCCTACTTTTTGAAACGCCTTTGACAGCATGCCATCAGTGCGGCTGTCACGATGATTCCATGCGGTGCCCAGCAAGTCTTCTTGCTTGTTCATCAGCACATAGTCGACTCCCCACGTGTCGACTCCGACAGACTTTGCCTTCGAAGACAATTCGCTGGCAGCTTGCTGGAGTCCTTTTTGGATTTCGGCCCACAGACCAATCAGGTTCCAGCGCAGAGTTCCGGCTAAGCGAATCGGGCCATTGGGAAACCGATGAAACTGCTGAAGGCGAATTTTTGAACCATCGAAGTGCCCCGCCATGACTCGGCCGCTTTCGGCTCCTAAATCCACTGCGAGATAGCTGTTGTCTGCCATACCTTAAACGTTCCTGCTTATTCAAAATTCCACAAATTTTGCTGTGTGAGTAGTTTACCGCTGAACGATATTTTGGCGAGCGGCCCAGCGGCCAAATTCTTTTTCCCAACAAATTGGATATTGTCGATCCGAAAGCCATCGCCGGAAGGAAAATGGGCCGCACAGCAGGGAATTCCCCTGACTGCCTGTGGTGGAACTCACTGGTGCTGGAATTTCACTGTTGTTTGAGTTTCACTGTTGTTTGAATTTCACAGCTGAGCAATCGCTGGCAGACTGTCGAGAAGCCGTTCCTGTGGTCACCCGACGCGTCAGCGAGGTACAAAAATCAGAGGAAAGCCGGATGCAAATCCTTGGCTGCAAATCCCTTGTTCACGCGTTGGGTGACCTGTTTCAACGGCCGATTAGACATC
>CAYTUE010000016.1:14436-25747 GCA_964441085.1 uncultured Planctomycetaceae bacterium | reverse complement strand
TGCAAATCCCTTGTTCACGCGTTGGGTGACCTGTTTCAACGGCCGATTAGACATCGCTATTTTGCCAGCGGCGACCTGATTCACTGAGCAGGCGTTCGGCTCCTGCGGGGCCCCACGTGCCAGCGGGGTAGAATTCTAAACCAGCGGGGCCGGATTCCCATTCCTTTAAAACGGGGTCAACAAATTTCCATGCTTCCAGTAGTTCGTCACTTCGAGTAAACAAAGTGTTGTCGCCTCGCATGACATCTAGCAACAGCCGTTCGTAGGCTTCGGGCAAGTGATCGTGAAACGTATCTTCGTAGTCGAAGTCCATGACGACGGGTTGCACTTGATACTGCATGCCCGGACGCTTTGTACTGAACCTCATGAAGATACTTTCTTTGGGCTGGATTCGGAGTACCAATTGGTTGGGGCGAGCTTCCACGACGTTGCACAGATTTCCATCACATTCCACGGTGCTAAACAGATTCAACGGCGGGTGTTTGAATTCAATAATGATTTCAGTGACTCGCTTGGGCAGTCGCTTCCCGGTTCTCATGTAAAACGGAACACCCGCCCAACGCCAGTTGTCGATTTCGCAATGCATGCCGACAAAGGTTTCTCGAGCCGACTTTTCAGGAACGCGATCTTCTTCTCGATATGCCACAGCTGGCTTTTTTTCAACCAAGCCATCTCCGTATTGACCTCGGATGGCCCAGTCTGAAATTTTGTTTCCGCCGGGGCGCAATGCCTGCAGTACCTTCATTTTTTCGTCACGAATTTCGCGAGCTTGAAACAGTGAAGGAGGATCCATTCCAATTAAACACAGCAGCTGCAGCATGTGGTTTTGCAGTACATCTCGTAAAGCTCCTGATGTGTCGTAGTAGCCTCCTCGCCCCCCTTCCATACCGATCGATTCTGCCACAGTAATCTGAATATTGTCGACGTGATTACGATTCAGCAACGGTTCGAAAAACGCATTTCCGAATCGAAACAACAGGATGTTCTGAACCGTTTCTTTGCCAAGGTAATGGTCGATTCGATAAACCTGCTCTTCGTGCAAGTGGTTACGAAGCTGTTCGTTTAAGGTTTCGGCGGATGCCAGATCGTGGCCAAATGGTTTTTCTACGACGACTCGCAAACGGTCTCGGTTTTGTCGATCCTTCGGAATCATTCCGGCTGCATTCAAACCGCGTACGGCATCGTCAAACAAGCTCGGAGCCGTTGCCAGATAGACGACTCGAGGATTGTTTTCGGCTGTTTGCAGTTGTGCTTCCAGTTGCTGAGTCGATTCGTGCAGCGCGATGTAGTCGTCTGTGTTGGCAATGTCGACTCGACGATAAAACACTTGACTGGCAAAGGAATCCCACGCCGCTTTTGTTTTTTCATCTGCGGACGAATCAAGGATGGTTGCTTGCAGTTCGTTGCGAAACTGTTCGTCTGTTTTTTCTCGACGAGCCACTCCAATCACAGGACTTCGCTTATTAAGAAAGCCTTGCTGATGCAGTTGGAACAAAGCTGGAATCAGCTTACGAGCTGTCAGGTCGCCGCTGGCTCCAAAAATCAAAATGGAAGTATCGCCAGCAGTGAAAGAAGCAGTAGCCATGGTTTGATTCTTTTGATGAAAGGCAGTTGGAATAAACAGGAGATCGTGTTGTTGATTGCGATGATTTCGCGAGTGTCTTAAATGTTTCAGGCGTCAATAATTTGTCGAAGCCGCTGGGCAGAAAGTTCTGTTAAATCGGTGACGAGTTCATCGGCGTCGGCTAATTCTTGTCGACTTCGTCCTCGACTTACAACACCAACACACTTCATACCTGCGGCTCGAGCAGCCTGAAGTCCGGGAACCGCGTCCTCTAAAACAACGCAACGTTCTGCCGGAATTTGCATTCCAGCGGCTCCCTGTTGAAACACATCAGGGTTGGGCTTGCCGATCTTTACGTCGGCTCCGGTAATGACTGTCGTGATCGCCTTTTCCGCTTTCAGTGCTTGAACGACGGCTTGAACGTTTAAGGGAGGCCCGCTGCTGCCAATGGCCATCGATATGTTTTCTGCATGCAATTCTTGAATCAGGTCGAATGCACCGTTGATTGCCGGAAATTTCTTTGAAATCACTTGGCGATACAAAGCTTCTTTTTCATCTTCAAAGTTCTGAATCCATTCGTCAGAAAGCGTCGCATCCCAATTTTCACGAATGACTTCTCGCGCCGTTCGTCCGAAGGCTAAAGCAAATTCTGATTCTGTGCAGTCAAAACCGTGCTTTCTGGCACTTGCTTGCCATGTGGTAAAGTGAGCTTCGTAACTATCAACAAGCACTCCGTCGACATCAAAGATGACTCCATAGCTGGTGGAAGACATGGACAACCGTTTGCGTTAAAATAAGATCTCAAGAAGATTTAGAAGCCTGTGTTGTACAGGTTGTCACGGAAAACGAAAACAAGACATTTTGCTTCGACGATATGAAAATTGGAATCATGGCAGATATCCACGACCACGTGGATCATCTTCGATTGGCCATTTCACTGTTTAATGCCCATCAATGCGGCGTCATTTTGATCGCTGGAGACTTGGTATCGCCTTTGATTGTCCCCAGTCTCAGGAAACTCACGGGGAAAGTTTATACGTGTTTTGGGGACAACGACGGAAATCGCAAGGGCATTGCGTCTGGCATGTCCATTGTCGGACCTTTAGGGCACGGCCCATTCTGCATTAAAACCAACGATGGCCTAAAAATCACGATGGCTCATCAGTTGAACGAAATGCGAGACTGTTTAGGTGAATCCGATGTCTACGTATTCGCACACACTCATCGCCCCAGCATCGTCAAAGATAAGCATGATCGACTGTTTATCAATCCTGGTGAAGTGGCAGGCTGGATGTTCCGTAAACCGACGGTTGTGATTTTGGATTCAGAAACCAAAGAAACAGAAGTCGTTCAACTGGCTGAAATGAACGAGGGTGTGTTCATTCCTGAACCCGGTTAGGTTGACTGCAAAGCTGCGTGGCGACCGCGGCGTAATCAGGCAATGGGCGCACTGTGCAAACCTTGCCGATTAGATCAATTACTCGGTTGGTTCATGGCGGCAAGCTGATTGCGGTGAGCAATGAACATCATTCGAATGTGTTGTTCGGACAGCTGAACGAGTCAAAATTGTTGAACCCGAATTGTGATCTGCGCTACCGCCACAGTCGGACCAATCGTCGCCAGACATGCAACAGTCGTAGCACTGCCTTACTGATTCATTGCGCCCGGCTCGGCTCGGAATTGAACCTTGCCAAGCGAATCAGTTCAATGGTCGCAGCCGATGTCCCGATAGCCTGATTGTAGCTTTCAACCAACGAAAGCTGCCAAGTTTAATACGACAGCACCGATGGACTGGAGCTGGACTGAAGCGAGCCGGTGGTCGCACCGCAACTCGATCAACATCCACAACTCTCAGACCGACAGTGTGCAGTATGTCCATCGATGAACTTCTCCAACAGTTGGGAGAATACGAAGCAAAAAAAGAATTCCGAGACAACCGTCCGGAATGGCTGGAAGCGTTTGTTCACCAGATTTCAGAAATCTTTGAACCTCTTTCCAGTGTGGGGCGAGTTGGTTTTGAATGCCAAGCAGACGAACGAGGCTGGCTGGTTTCAATGTTTCTGGGGACAACAGAAATGATTGGCGGTCCGCGAGACGGCCAGATCGATCATGCTGGTTTTGTGATCGACATCATTCAACTTCAAAAGCAATTCGCTTCGGTCGATCGATTCGAATGGTATTCCGTTAAGGAACCGGACAACCGGTTCAACGAACCCATTCGTTCATTGTTAGTGATGTCAGGACAACTTGAGACAGGACAAAACATCCGCTTGGAACTGCTTAGCAGTCCACCAAAATACATTGACGCCGGCTTAAAAAAGCCGTTCCGTCCTTAGCGTAAATTCCGGAAATATCGAAATCGGGGTTGGGCAAACGGCACACTGACTGGATTCTCACAACCAGTCAGTGTGCTGTTTTATTTTGCGCCATCCACTTGATGAAACTTTTGTCATTCGGATTCTGCTAATGTTTTTGCGGCTGTGGTTGACCCTCACATGTCAGCCAGCTAGGCTTGTGTGTCAAGGAAACACGTATGTCTCAACTCATCATTCAAGGCAACATCATTATCTGCGATCGCAAGATCGGCAGCTGTGAGTGAATGCCCTGAGGACGACATGCAATCAACTGCGAGCCCTCAGGAATTTCCTGAGGGCTTTTTTTTATGGTTGAATCAAGTTCAATCAAATCGACCGCAATATCAGCTCCCAATACCAAAACACGGTTCGCCACTGAGTTCCCAGTTGCGGCCTTCAATCAGATCATCTTTTTAATCACCACACAGGACACGAATTTAAGTGTACTGTGCGTTTGATCGCGGCAGCTTTACCTGCTGTCTTCGATCGGCTCGACATCTTTTCTATCGACGAACAATCATCATGGCTCGAATCCAGCTTTACGACACGACTCTTCGAGACGGCGCGCAAGGGGAAGGTGTTAACTTTTCTCTCCAAGATAAACTGCTGATCGCCACCAAGTTAGACGAACTGGGTTTCGACTATATCGAAGGCGGATTTCCGTTATCGAATCCCAAGGACGAAGAATTCTTTCGTCGAGCCATCGACATGGACTGGAAGCACGCCAAGGTGGCCGCCTTTGGGATGACTCGCCGAAAAGGCATTGATGCCTGCGACGACATCGGAATGCAGGCTTTAGTGAACAGCCAAGCTCCCGTGGTCACCATTGTGGGAAAGACGTGGGACTTGCATGTCACGGAAGTTCTTCGAGTTTCCCTAGAAGAAAACATCGCCATGATTGCCGACAGCATCGCGTATGCGAAGTCGGAAGGGCGTGAAGTGATTTATGATGCCGAACACTGCTTCGACGGATGGTTGGCCAATCCTGATTATGCCATGGAAACATGGAAAGCGGCAGCAGCAGCAGGAGCCGACATGATTTGCATGTGCGACACCAACGGCGGCAGTCTGCCAGAACGCATTGTCGCCGCTGTTCAGGCTTTGTCTGCGGAAGTTGATGTAAACGTGGGAATTCACTGCCACAACGATAGCGAATTGGCTGTGGCGAATTCATTAGCGGCTGTGCAAGCAGGAGCCATTCAGGTTCAAGGAACAATCAACGGAATTGGCGAACGCTGCGGCAACGTCGACCTTATTTCCATGGCAGCCAATCTTTCACTGAAAACAGACCACACTGTGCTGGCCGACAATGGTTCCACAAGATTGACAGAACTGTCTCGGTACGTCTACGAAATTGCCAACATGAATTTTCGCAACGGCCAACCGTTTGTAGGAGCCGCCGCATTTGCTCACAAGGGCGGAATGCATGTTCACGCGGTAAACCGAATTGCTCATAGCTACGAGCACATTACTCCCGAAGCCGTTGGTAATACTCGACGAATTTTAGTGAGCGAACTATCGGGGCGATCCAACATCGTGGCCAAGACCACCAAATTCAAACTGCAAGAAGACACGGAATTGCAGACGCGAATTTTAAGCCGAGTTCAAGACTTGGAAAACGATGGATATCAGTTTGAAGCTGCGGAAGCATCGTTTGATTTAATGGTGTTAAAGGAAGCGGGCACGTATCAGTCGGCGTTTCGCTTGGATCATTACCGAGTCAACGTGGAAAACCAAAGCCGCGAGCCGGTCACCGAAGCGATTATCAAGCTGGCTGTCGATGACGAAGTTCAGCATGTGGTTGGCGAAGGTGATGGCCCTGTAAATGCCTTGGACTCTGCTTTACGAAAAGCCTTGTCGGGGAAATACCCCAATTTGCAAGAAATGACGTTGGTTGACTACAAGGTTCGAGTCATCAATAGCACCGAAGGTACGGCCGCACGGGTGCGAGTGATCATCGAAAGTAAGGACCGTTCCAGCATGTGGACAACGGTGGGAGTCAGCGAAAACATTATCGAAGCCAGCTGGATTGCGTTGGTCGATGCCTTCGAATACAAGCTGCACAGTGATCGTGGAGCCATGTCGGGTGAGGAAAACACTTGATTTTCGGAAAGGAAATCAGGGAATTTGACCGATTAGTAAGATGTGGCTAGGCAGAGAATTCGCAAAAACATAGACTTTTTCTAGTACACTCAGCACAGTTTCGCTTGCGGAAAGCGTTTACACTACCGCAGCGAACTGAAATAACAGGTCGCACATTTGTACCTACTTCATTGTCTTTAAAGGAGGCAACCATCAAAAGATCTCGTCCGACAGCGGCTCCCACGAAGGATATGCCGCGTATGAACGAGCGTATCCGAATTTCACCAATTCGAGTCGTCAATGCTGACGGCGAGATGCTCGGTGAAATGGAAACGGAGAAGGCTCTCAGAATTGCTCAGGATCAAAGTCTCGACCTTGTCGAGGTGAGTCCGGAAGCTCGACCACCAGTTTGCCGAATCATGGATTACGGCAAGGTGATTTATCAACGTCAGAAAAAAACCAGCGGATCAAAGCAACACAAAACGCAATTAAAGCAGTTGCGTTTGCGTGCCAAGACCGGAGCTCATGACATCGAAGTCAAAGTCAATAAAGCTCGCGAGTTTCTGGGGCGTCGAGACAAAGTGAAAATCAACGTGATGTTTCGTGGGCGAGAAAACGCACACCACGATCGTGGTCGCGAAATGCTTGATGGAATCGTGAAGTCTCTTGAAGACGTGGCAACTGTTGAAGTTCCACCGAAAATGGAAAGTGGTCGGATGATGTCTGTCCTACTGTCTCCAAATAAATAGGGACTGCCCGTCGCGTCAGCCTACTTCAGTATGTTGAACAACGCGACGAACCTCATTCGCTGCTTGATCGCAGCAAGGGCAGTGACCAAAACAAAAGAAAGACGAACCATTTTTGGTTCGTCTTTTTGCATTTCTCGACTGACCGACTTACTCGACTGGCCTACTTAGCCGTTGCGTAGCCGCACTGTCATCTCGCAGCCTTATTGAACAAGGTCACTCGACTCGTGAGTTTTGAAGTTGCGTTCTTTTCGCCCAGAAGGCGGCATCGGTTTTGCCGTGGTCGTCAGACCGCGATTAACAAAGCGTCAAAACGATCGCACCGTTCGTAGGACCGGTTTTAACCGGAATTTTTCAGCCGTGATTCCGTCTCAAGGCGGTACGCCAAACACAGCATGAGAAACAAGATGTCGGTTTGGTCCAAAGTCTTGACTTACTGAAACCATCGGTGATACTGCGACTGAATCTCAGCCCGCCGATGCGAAGCGTATTTTCCCTGTGGATTTCCTTTGAGCCGCTCGCCTTTTCCTTTCAGATCGCCTGCCATGAAGACTCTTGCAACTCAACCAGTTGGCCAATATCTGTGCGGTCAGATTTCGGGGCCTCGCGATGCTCAAATTCGCCTGAAGCGTTTGGGGATTTGCGAAAACCGCCCGGTGGAAATCGTACGTCACGGTGATCCCATGATCCTGAATGTCGTGGGAGCAAATCTTGGAGTGTCCCGCTATTTAGCCGAATGCATCATGGTGGAATCTGTCAACGATCCATTGGGCCGCGTTCCAACTGAACCCGATCACGATTCTCTGACTTCGTCGGCTTCGGCCTAATTTTCATCGTGCGTTTCAAGTTTTAACTCATCAGTTTTCATAGCGGCTTATTGCAATCATGGCGGATTCGATCCCCGAACCAACGGGACAACGCTCACCCCCATCAATCCTGCAATCTGTTGCGTTGGTCGGAAACCCGAACACTGGCAAAACCAGCCTGTTTAATCGCCTGACAGGTTTAAAGGCTCACACAGCCAACTATCCCGGAATCACGGTTGATGTTCGCCAGGGCAATTGGAATTTTGTGACCAGCAGCGGTCAAGCCAAAACAGTGAACCTGATTGACCTGCCAGGACTGTACAGCTTTGACGCGATGAGTCTTGAAGAACAGGTTTCACGAGACGCGTTAAGTGGCCAACTTCGAGGCCAAACCGCTCCCGATGTTGTGGTCATGGTGATTGACGCCACGAATGTGGAACGCAGCTTGTTTCTCGCCAGCGAAGTTCTGGATCAAAAACTTCCCACCCTTGCTGCTCTGACGCTGTTTGATGCTGCCAAAGCCAATGGCATTGAAATCGACTTAGAACAGTTGAGCGAAAAGCTAAACTGTCCCGTTGTGGCAGTGAGTGCTCGGTCGGGCGAGGGCATCAGCGACCTTGCAGACAAGATTGCAGCCATCACAACGGGCTCGCTGTCGATTTTAAATGAATCTCACCAATCCTGTGTGGTGGGTTGCACGGGCTGCCAATTTTCTGCTCGCTTCGATTGGGCGGCAGGAGTCAGCCAAGCATCTGTGTCACCTGCTGATCGCAAAACGGCGGCTCCGAATCGCTTAGACAATTTTCTGACTCATCCCATCGCTGGGCCACTTGCCTTTACCACTTTGATGCTGGGAGTCTTCTATTTGATCTTTTCGCTCGCTGGAGTCCCCATGGACTTAATCGACGGCGCGTTTGGATCATTGGGAGATTCTGTCGGCAAAGTGATTCCAGAATCCGTCAGCAACCGAGCGGTGTGGTTGCTATGTGTTGTGCCGATTTCTGTGCTGATTTTTGCTGCCGCATTTCGGCTGATGAAAACGCCACTCAAAGGCAAAGCAGGGCTGTTTGCGTTGGCAGCAAGTATTGCAGTCGGTTTTCTTCCAGCGGACGATCTGCGCAGTTTAGTCGTGGACGGACTGATCGGAGGCATTGGGGGAGTCGTCATTTTTCTGCCCCAAATCTGCATCCTGTTCTTCTTTATTGCACTGCTAGAAGACAGCGGATATATGGCCCGAGCCGCCTTTGTTATGGAACGGTTAATGAGATTTGTGGGGCTGCCTGGCAAGGCGTTTGTCCCCATGCTTTCGGCTCACGCCTGTGCGATTCCTGGAATCATGTCGGCTCGAGTCATCGAAGATTGGCGAGACCGATTGGTCACGATTTTGGTGCTCCCTTTGCTCACCTGTTCGGCGAGGCTTCCCGTTTACGCGATGGTTGCCGCACTGCTGTTTAACGATTCGCCGTTAAAAGCGGCTGGCATTTTCACTGCCGCCTACCTACTGGGAATTGTGGCCACGTTAGGATCTGCGTGGGCACTCAAGAAAACCATTCTGAAAGGAGACGCTCAACCGCTGGTTTTGGAACTTCCCGTCTACCGAATGCCAAGTCTTCGCAATTCGGTGCTTACGGTGATTGATCGAGCGGTCACGTTTTTAAAGAACGCAGGCAGCGTTATTCTGATCATTTCCTTGGTGCTGTGGTTCCTCGCCAACTATCCCAAAATGGATCGCAGCCAGTTGCCGACGGCTGCCGCAAATCAGGCCGAAGCTTATGAAGTCGAACTGGCTGAACTGGCCGCAGCAAATGAAACGGTTGCTGATAAAAAAGCCAAGACCGCCGAAGTCAATGCACAACTGGAACAGTTAATGCAACAGCAAGCTTTGGCACATTCGTTTGCCGGTCGAATGGGGCAAGCCGTTGAACCTGTGTTTGATCCTTTGGGTTTCGACTGGAAAATTAACGTCGGGATTTTGAGTTCGTTTGCTGCTCGAGAAGTCATTGTCGGCACATTAGCCATCGTGTACGGCATTGGTGAAGATTCTGCCGAAGACGAACAAACTTTGCTGGAAACACTGAATAGTCAACAGCGGCCCGATGGCAGCCCGGTATTCGATACGGCAACATGTTTAAGCCTGCTGGTGTTTTACGTGCTGGCGATGCAGTGTCTGCCGACTCAGGCGGTCACGAAGCGAGAAACCGGGTCGTGGAACTGGGCGATTTTTCAGCTTGTGTTTATGACTGTGCTGGCATGGGTTGCCGCATTTGTCACATATCAAGTGGCAATGGTATTGTCGTAACCCATCTGCAGCGGTTCCTTGAATATCGAACTCGTGCAGATGCAGGCTCGTTGTTCAGCCGTGAAGTACTACAATAGATGGTCTGCGGAAAAGTGATCATTGATCTGACCGCAATCATCATTCAATGCTTTTCAATTCGGAACACAACCGCCATGGACTTCGAACTTCTGCTACCAGTGCTTTCTCGATGGGTTCATATCGGAACCGCCATTGTTCTGATTGGCGGAACCACTTTCTTTCGCTTTGTCGTGCTGCCTGCGTTAGGAGCAGATCACCCCGACTTGGTCGACAAGATCCGGCAGACGTGGAAGAAATTTGTTCACCGAGGCATCGCTTTATTTCTCTTAAGCGGGCTATTCAACTATGTAAAAGCGGCTCCAGCACACAAAAGCGACAGCTTGTATCACATACTGGTCGGCACAAAAGTGTTGCTGGCGTTCTTTGTGTTCTTTATCGCAGCGGCGTTGGTCGGCCATACTCAGGGAACTCAAAAGTTCCGCAACGAAGGCAAAAAGTGGACAGGAATCATGCTCTTGGCTGCGGCGGCGATTGTTGGTATTTCGGGTTTTGTCAAAGTCAGAGGCCCCGTCACAAAGGCGTCTGAAACGGCAAGCCAAGCGGAACCCCAAGCTGGCAATTCCTCTGACACGCAAAAGCCATAATCAAACTGCGGTTGAGCAACGGCTTCGAAGATTCTCAAAATGGGCGGACTGAAGCGATGAGACGTATTTCAGTCGGGAAAACAGCCTGTTTTGGCCATTTTTGCCCTGAGACTCTGTTGAGACATCGCATTCGCTGCTGAAATCCGGCTGACAGTTGACGATCGCACTTCCATTCTTCGAAAATCGGGCGAATGAAACAGTTCACGCATTTCGATAAAACGGGCGCCAGCCAGATGGTCGACGTTTCCGAAAAGCCCGCCACACGGCGGACGGCTCGAGCATCAACAATTTTGTTAATGCACAAGGAGACTTTGCGGTCTATCCAACAACAGGATCACAAAAAGGGAAATGTGTTAGAAGTTGCTCGCTTAGCGGGCATCATGGCAACAAAGCAAACCGATCAGTTGATTCCCTTGTGTCACAGTTTGGGTTTGGAATCTGCTAACATTCAATTTGAATTTCTAAGTGAAACAGAACTGCAAATTGAAGGGCAAGTTGTCACAACAGGACGAACGGGAGTCGAAATGGAAGCTCTGACAGCCGTCACAATTGCGGGGCTGACAGTGTACGATATGTGCAAAGCCGTCGATCGTTCGATGGAAATGACAAGAGTTCAGTTGTTAGAAAAAACGGGGGGTCGGAGCGGACACTTTCTTCGCAATGCAGATGATTCGACAGATGCAGAAAATCAGTGAAACATACGACTCAGCCCAGCAAGACACGCTGGCTAACAATCAGTCCCCGCTGAAAAGAAATCAGCAGCCGAAAAGAAATCAGCAACCAAAAGAAACCAGTAAC
>CAYTUE010000016.1:11881-14336 GCA_964441085.1 uncultured Planctomycetaceae bacterium | reverse complement strand
AACCAAAAGAAACCAGTAACAGTCGCGAAGAATTCGCAGGACGATTTGACACAGGAAAACACCGAGATGAATTCGGCGACAGCAAATCAGGATGAAGTCAAACCGCCTGCAGCCAATGTGCGGCCCCAAGCTGATTGCCACAGCGAGGGAGCAACTTGTTCGGCAAATGTAAATGTAAATGTAAATGCTTCGCAATCATTGGATTCGACATCTGCGGATCAGCTCAAACAGGCCATTCAAGACTGTCTGCAAGCTGATTTAGAACAAGTTAACCAAGCAATCAAAAATCAACTTCGCAGTCGCAATCCACTTGTTGCCGAAATGGTGGATCACGTGTCGTGCTATCAGGGCAAGCAGCTACGCCCCATTTTGTTGTTGTTGATTCATCGCATGACGGTCGCGGCAAAGCCCAATCAGCCACAAACACTGGATGGTCAAGCGAATTCCGCAGTCTCGAAGGATGCCCAACAGGCTGCGTATTTGCTGGCGGCTTCTGTGGAAATGATTCACTTGGCGACCTTGGTGCATGACGATGTCATTGATGAAGCGGAAACTCGCCGACACGTCGCCACCGTGCATCGACGTTGGAACACAGAATCAAGCGTGCTACTGGGAGACTATCTGTTTTCGCGAGCCTTCCACCTATCAGCCATGGCTGGCGATGCCACTGCATGTGCGCTCATTGGAAAAGCCACCGACCGCACCTGCGAAGGCGAATTCAATCAAATGGCGGCTCGAAGCAGCCAGTCAAAATCTGAATTGGATTACTTCCGAATCATTCGAGGAAAAACAGGGCAGCTGTTTGGCCTGAGCAGTTGTTTGGGAGCAAGATCGGCAGGTGGCAGCGAAAGTCAACAGGCTGCTGCGGCAAGGTTTGGAATCAGATTGGGACTGGCCTTCCAAATCGCCGATGACATTCTGGATTTAACTCAGACATCACAAAGTACGGGAAAAGACGCCGCCAACGATGTCCAAAATGGCCGCCGCACGTTGCCCATTTTAAGAGCTCTTCGATTTGCTTCTGAAGACGAGGCAAGCACCTTGAATGACTTGCTGGACCATTCGTCAGCCGATTCCTTTCACCAGCTGAAGCAGTTGCCCTGCGTGGCGAAGGGCATTGAATCTGCGACTCAAACAGCTCAAAACTTAATCGACCGAGCCTCCCAAGACTTAAGCAATTTCCCGGACTGCGTCGAGCGGCAGTTGCTGGCTTCCATCGTTCAATTCGCCATCCGCCGCAACGGCTAGTTTGTTGTTGGATCAGAGTTGGTGTTGGACAAGAACTGCTTCGAAGCAAGCCGGCTTATGCTTCCATGAACGCCCAGTGTCCTAGCTAGCGGCGATTGCTTGGCTTAGCGGCATCAAGACTTCTTCGATCACGAAGGATTCCATCAGTTCGTCGCACTTTTCGCGAAGCTGGCTTAACCGGTCGGCAAAGCTGGCATCGTGTTCCATGCTGCCATACTGCCGCACGGTAAAGTACACGCTGATCGGGTCGTCAGGAAAGTCGTTCCGGCGAACTTGGTAAGCGTTGGTTCGAGTTTCAATGAGCAGTCGAGCTTGAAGGCGGCAAGAATCTTCTAACGCCATGGTCATTGACGGTTCAAAGTTCAGGACAGTGGCTCCCGGAATTTTGGGCAGCCGTTCAAAGGATGGGTTGCAGCCTAAAGCCTTCGAAACCAGCAGGTCGTGGTTCCCCTGATAGTTGAAATCAAAACCCATCATGTAATCCAACGCTTCGCAGTCCAAAGGCGAAATTGTCAGCATGTAGGGCACGAGATCTAAGATCAAACGATGTTGTTCTTCAGGAGCGTTGATATCTTCTGGGTTCACAAAGCCGCTGCAGATTCTTCGAGGTTCAAGAGACAACCAGCGATGTTGAGGCTGATCTTTATCTTCTTCCATGACGAAGTCCCCGTTTTCACGAGTATAAAAGTTCCTCATCGAAGGATACGATTTTTGAACTCGCCCGAAGAATTCCAGCACAGCTTCCCGAGTCGTCGGCAAAGCCATCTCGGTGTTCAAATGCATGTTTGCGTAGAATTCAGAAGACAAAGAGCTGTAGTCTGGCATGGTGATACAAAAGTGAGGTCTGGTATTTGTCTGTGCTGAACAAGAAATGTTTCAGCAGAAAAGCGGAAGATAGTGATTTACCGCAAAGAGGTCGAATCAACGACGGTTACAAAATTTTGGGGATTGATTTTGGGGCAGAAATTTTGGTAAACAGACTGCTCTTTTGTCAGTCAATCACAGGGCAAACAAACTGTTGAAAAAAGTCACCTGATGCGTGAGTTTTAAAGTTGTCTTCTTTGGGTCAATCTCGAAGCGAGAAAGAGGAAACGAACTCATCGCCTGCAAGGCCAACGGCCCGGCAGTTTGCTCCGACCGTTTGACAACCCGATCAATTTGACAAACAGTTGGGCCGTTCCAGGCGGATTGCGACATGATCGGGCTC
>CAYTUE010000016.1:0-11781 GCA_964441085.1 uncultured Planctomycetaceae bacterium | reverse complement strand
TGATCGGGCTCTGTGGGCCCGACTGCAGAAAGTCAAGTCACGCAGGCTCCTGCAACACCGCCTAGTTTGCAGCCGCAGGTTCTTCGGCTTCGACAAATTTGGGATCGCGGACTTCAACAACAATGACTTCGACGGAGTACTGCCGACTTGCTGCGTTTTCTCCCTCTGTTTGATCACTTAAATGTTCGATGATCACATCCATAGAAATACGAGAACCATTGGAACTGGTTTTCATGCCATCAAGCCAAAGCAGCGAGTCGCTTTGAGGACGTCGAAAAGCTTTGGCTCGCTTTTCATAGTGTTCCACCATCTTTTCCAAGTCGATGGCGCGGTGAAACGTGGCATTGGATGACGTATAGTGGTAAGTCGTTTGAGACGGTCGGCTTTCTCCGAGAGCTTTTAGGTCATCACTGGTTGTTGTAAAGCGAATTGACTTCTGCTGCGTGGTATTGCGATACAAGCGAATCGGTGCAACTCCACTGTAGGCAAGTTCGGAGTGGTCAGCCGCTATTCTCAATCGGTCTCTTAAAGCCATCACGGCTTGGCCAGTTCCCGCTGCCCATGTCACTGCTGGGCTCGGCTGGTCTGCCGATGCTGCGTTCGAGCGGCGAGGTGGACGGCGGCGAGGCAACGATTTCAGAACTGGCAACATACCGGGATCTTTCAGCATGGTGGTAAAGAATCCGGCAGATTGAAGACCTTGAGCCCCCGCTTCGTACTCTGCTTCGAGCAGTCCAAACGTTGCTTTTCGAATCGAATCATGAGGCAAAGAAACTGCCAACTGAATTAGGGTTCCCGCAGCCTGAGTGGTTCCTGCAGATGAAATGGCGGCTGCTAAACCAGTCACATGTTTTTCGTTCCATAGAACTTCAGCAAGAATGGGAAACATCTTGGGTGAGATATGGCTGTCAGACATACCGGACTTTTCCATGCCTAAGCCAGCCTTCGATTCCATCATTTCATCGTCATCCATGTCCGGTTTTTGCATCTCCGGTTTTTCCATGTGATGACCGTCCCCCGACTTTGCCAGCTTAAAATAGTGTTCCGCGGTTTCAGCAGCAGCAGGAACCAGAATTGCCAAGGTTTGCTGATGGGCTGCAGGGTTGGCAATGGCATCAGTGACCGCACTGTCCAACAAAGATCGAACCACGGCGGCATCAAATTCGCTCGCCTGCAAGGCGGTCGTCAGAACCAAGTTTTTCACATCGGCAGTTGGCAAAGGCGTCGACCGACTGCCAGTAGAAATCGCTTGCAACATTCGCCACGCTTCAGGAGTGTTGGATGTGGCTAGCCCAGAAACAATCACATGAACCAAGGCTTCGGGATCAAGGTTTCCAGAGTCTTCGGCTGACTGATATGCTTGCAGTGAAACACTGGTGGTTCGATATTCACGCGGGTTCGCATCAAAGCGCCCGTTGAATTTCAGTCCAGTCAATTGGTAACGGTCAACGGCAGCAATTTTCTTTCCGCCAGCGTTTTGGTCATTCCGAAAGCGTTCTTCGGGTGCCGGAAACATAAAGGCCCCTCCAGGAGGTACGTTCGATTTCGGAAGATGAGGATGATCCTCTAAATTGAACGGAATCTCTACCCCGCCGGTATCCGGCACGACCAAGGGAGGAGGCGGAAGTGTTTCGTAAGCTTCATCGAGAATTCGGCCCATCAATTTTGCGAACGCAGGATCCCCCACGGACTGAGCCGCTCGATTTTGAATCGCCGAAATCAAAATTTCGTTCTTTTCTTTGGCCGCCATCAAGTAGTCATCGTCGCTCCAAAGTGTGATGTCATCTGGCAATGACGGTGCCACGGTCATGGGGCTGCCGTCATCCGGATCTGCGTCGTCCATCATTTGATCGTTGCCAGATTCATCATCAGAATTCGCATCGTCTGAATCGGGATCTTCTTCCTCTTCTTCTTCGTCATAGGGATCGTCAGAAGTTCGGCTGCCGCGATCTTCGTCGGGCAAATCAGCCTCAGCCGCTTTTTCAATGTCATTCAGTTTGGGAGCCGCCGTGTGAGCAACTTGATCTGCAGTGTCTGGATTTGATTCGGATTGCGAGGATTCATCAGATCCTGAGCAGCCAATCAGATTCAGGCAAAGACCACAAATAAGCACTGCACTGACTGCAGCAGACGAAAAACGAAAAATCATGGCGATGTTCCTGTAGGACGCAAAATGGCCAGGACAGTAAAACGTAAATCAATGGACTTTCAAATCAACCTGACGGTCGATCGTTAGTATCCGAAATCAGAAGCCAAATGTCGAAATAAAACTGTGTTTGAACGTCACTGAGCTTCACAGAAGGTCAAGTTTTGTCGGACAGATCACACCGGCTGCATCGTCGTCTTCATAACGATTTCACACGTTGGTGATTTCGGAGTCTCCCCAGAATGGCCCAGACGCTCCTTCATAGATCGAAAACCATTCGTTCTGCCAAACGGCGTCATGAAACAGAACCCATGACCGTCGAGACACTTGACCTTCTTGCAGAGTTTCTCGAATCGCCAGCAGGGCGTTATCAAGATCTGTTAAAGCGACTTCAAGATACGTGTAACGCAGGCCCGTTCCGCTACCGACCAAACAGCCTAGCTCTTGGCTTTCTAGGGTCGCTCGAATGGCTTCTTCCATGTCTTCTCGTTCAGCAAACCCACTGTCGACGGCACCTCGTTCGTCGACTTTGATGTAGCAAAATGTTTCACCCGTCCGACTGAATCTTACAGACGCAAATGCCTGAGCTTCAAACGTGGCTGCTGCCAAATCCGGGTCGCAAGTGACTGCCGTTAACAAGTCGTCTCGATCCGCATAGTCAATTGCTTCTGCCGGTTTCAATTCAAATGCGGCCCACTGTAGCTGATCGATTCGATCGACATACGATTCTGTTTCCAGACGATCCTTGATGTTTTCTTGAGCCGTTTGAAAAGCGCTAGGCACTTGAGACATTCTCACGAATCTCAGCTTGTCATCGTCAGCCGGTTCGGTATCGATCGCATCAAACGTTCCCACCCAGCCCATCATCTGCTGTTCGCCGACAAGCATTTCGGTCGCAATCAGCAGAGACTCAAACAGCACGTCTTCATCAGGAGGTAGCCGATCGAAGTGAAACACAAAATCGATTTGGTTGGCTCGCCCTTCATGCATCGACACCGTGGCATTGGAAAGATCAATCCCCGTCGCTTCTGCCGTTCGTTGCAAGCAGTCTTCAACAGAAATTGCCTGTCGAAACAAATCGAATTGCCAACCGGGCACATCTGGTGCTCGCTTTACAATCTGCTGGCACAATTCCACGAGCCCCGGATTTTGATCGGGACTGAATGCCAATTCATGCTTCCCCGCAACTGACGAGGGGCGAAATTCCCAGCTGAGATCTTCATGAATCAGGAACAGTTTGGATTCCATCCACGTCACAACGTCCCAGTCTGATTTGCCCAGAAACATGGCGTCTAAATCGTCCGTGCGATGTTGAAATTCATCCCACCACTGATCGATCCGGTTCATCAGTTTTTGTCGTTGAGCTGATTCAGCGATGTTGGCTGAATCCTGAAATTTCCATCTCATCCTGTCTTCTTTCCTATCCTCTGGCAACAAAAACATGAATCAACAAGTCACCAGAAACCTGGGGATTGCGCTAAGCACAGAGTCTGCCAGTATCTCACCCCGCTTACCAGTGCTGCTTACTTTGAAATTCCGGTTTGGAACCATTCCGAGACAGGCTGCCTGAAACTGAGATCAAAAAAGCTGAGGTCGCCTTTGAATCGTCGCACACTGTGAATTTTTGCGCACAGTAAATTTTCGCGCACAGTGAATCTCAACTTGAGAGACAGCGAAGCCATTCCAACACGGGCCGGTCTTTTCGAAGAACGCAACTTCAAAATCGACGCGTCGGGTTGTCACTCGGACGGCTTTTCAGCGGTCTGCTAGACCAATCCGCGTTTTTTGCGAGCCGCCCATTCTGCTGTTGCGACGATGACGAAGGCCAATAGGCTATACCAATTGTCCCACAGGTTGATTCGTTCTGAACGCTTCAAGTTCAGACTGGGTAACCCATCTTTCGCCCACAGTGCCATGCGTTCCAAGAAATCATCGGCAGTCAAAAAATCGCCTCCACTGACATGGGCGAGTTCTCGCATCAGACCCGGATCGGCAGCCGGGTTATCCAGTTCAGGATCTCGAGAAGCCACCAAAATCCGAGTACTCGTGTACAATGTTCCTCGGTCGGCTCCCGCATCTGTTGATGCAGTGACCCAGTAGTCACCCGGTGCCAAGGTGTCTTGGAAATCGGCAACTGATCGAGAGTCCACTGCTCTGGGATTGAGCTTGACCTGAACTCCATCGGGTTTCAAAACCACCACGTCGTAGGCTGCACCTGCGACGGGAAGCCCTTGTTCATCTCGCAAACCAAATGAAATTTCAGAAAGTTGGCCCGGGTTTAAGTTTCGAGGTTCAGCGGCCAACCAGAGAGGCGATTCTCCATTGAATTCCATCTTCGTCAGCCAAAAAATCACTTGTCTCCAAAACCGTTGATGAACACTCTTGCCCCAATCCTCTTGAAACGCCCATTGCCACGTGGTGTCGCCAGCGAACGCGAGAACTCGAGCACGTCCGACGTTCTGAGCAATCATTAACGGAATCTTTGTTGGACTTTCGGCCAACACTTGAGCTCCGCTGCCGGGCTTAATTCTTAGCACGTTGGCTCCCTTGAGTTCAGGAAGCTGTTCCCAGCGTGATTGATTTTTGTCTGGCGAGGCGATTTGTAAAATGGCATTCGTGCGACCTTCTCGAGTCGGCACCATTTTCACAGCGTCCTTCAACTGAGGATCTCGACCGGACATCACCACAGGAAGTAGGTCGGCCAGTGGAGTCTTTTGATATCCCCCCGCCCCAAAACTTTTGGTGCCTCCGGTCATCATTAACCCAGCTCCTTGGTCGATGCACGTTGCCAGTTTTTGCAATCGCTCGGGACCAAAGATTTCAGCGGGTACGTCACCAATAATAAAGGCGTCGTAGTTACCGGGAACAAACCACTCGTCGTCAAACTGGTTGCGATTGGCGAAAATACCACCCTTTAACCACTTGGCATCAAGCTGAATTCGGCTGCTAACGTTGATTGACTTCAGCCATTTGAATTCGGGACGAAGCCGGTCGAAATATGCGACTCGAATTCCCCCCGAGCGAACTCGAATCACCGTTTCGACTCGATTATTTGTGGGCCGTACTTCACCGGGAAGCACTTCCGCTTCCACGGCAATTTTCATTTCGCCTGCAACTTGGGGCACGAACTGCAAATCAATCGTGACGTCATCTGCTGTGGATTCGACTTTGTGAAGCTTAACAGTCACGTTGTTTCGGTCTGCGGGAATTGCTTTCATCGGACCAGACTGACCAGCAACAAGGCCCGTTCGATCCTCAACCAACACTTTCAACCGCACCTTTCGTCCGAGTGCTCCCAGTGCTTTCATCCGAATTCGAATGGGGACCACATTCCGCAGAAAAACATCTTGAGGAACATCCAGTTCGCTCACGGCAACATCTAAGGACGTTGATGTGACTTCCGAGCTTCCAAAAAGAACAGCGTAGATTGGGGCGTGTTGTTTTCCGAGCAGCCGAGCGGCGCGAAGAGGGTCTGCATCCAGCTTGCCTGTTGCCGCTTGCTTGAAGTCACTTGCCATGATGACTGCGGCAATTTTTTCTCGAGTGGCTTCGTTCGCAAGCTGCTCGAGATTGTGTCCAATGGCTGTCATTGAACCTTCCGCTGTGGTGGAAAGAGCGCCGATTTCAGCTGGCGATAGCTCTCGAGCCATCTCGCGTACTCGAATTTCAACCTGCTGCCCAAGGTCGTCTAAAGAGGATTCGGCTTTTTTGAGTAGCTCGATTAATGCCTGCCGTCGAGTGATTCCGCCCGGACCATCTTCTGTCTGCATACTGGCTGACGCATCTGTCACCAAATACAGCACCGCATCTGATTGGTCATCGGATTCAATGATTAACAGCGGGCGAACCAGCCAAAATGCAAGAATTGCCACCAGCGTTAATCGCAGCGCGATTAAACCCCATCGCCAGCCTGAAGGCAGATGGCGAATGCGTCGAGGGTAGCCGATGGAAACAACGCCCAGTAATCCGCAGATCACCAGCAGTACCATCGGCCATGAATAAACAGGATCAAAACCGAGACTCATGCTGACACTTTAGAATTCCCAACGGCTGCCGTACAGAACACAAGCCTCATGTTTCCAAGAACCGACCAGACGAAGTAAAAATTGGCGACTGAATTCCATTGCCTAACCCATTTCATCGGCGGTCATGTGTATGAAAGACGGAATATCAGCCAAGATTTCACGGATTCATAGCCTGAAAAATCAGGGTCTGCGATGAAAACAGAGGCTAAAATCATCGATTGAGATCATCTCACTTGGGTTTCAGTTGACCTTCTTCTGCTGAAACCTCCCCCTTTTTGCATTCCGTCGTCAGCTGCAGAGTTGCTGAAATCACGGCTTGTGGAACTTCGAATCTGCAAACACAAAGTTCGAACGGGTGAAGACCATAGTTGTAACTGCTTTGATTCACTAAACTGCCGCTTAATTATCCAGTAGCAGACTTTTTTGATGAACGAATAGCAGGCATGGATTTCCTTCAGTTAGCCGGAAAAAACATTTTGGTTGTCGGAGTTGCCAACCGGAAAAGCGTCGCGTGGCAGTCGGCCAAAGTGATGATCGACGCAGGGGCCAACGTGATTTTTTCAGTGCGTTCGGAAGAACGAGCGGCAACGGTGAAAAAACTGGCTCCTGAATCTACTGTGCTGTTATGTGATGTCGAACATCAAGATCAAATTGACCGCTTGAAACAGCAGCTTTCAGAATCGGTTGACACCTTACACGGGATTGTCCATTCGGTTGCGTTTGCAGACTACTCTGCTGGTTGGCTTCCGTTTCACGAAACGCCTCGATCTGCATTTTTGCAGGCAATTGATATTTCGTGTTATTCGCTGATCGCGATTTCCAATGCCTGCAAAGATCTGCTCGACGCTCACGCCAGCGTGGTCACTATTTCCATTTCAACAACTCGAATGGCGGCCGAAAACTACGGCTATATGGCTCCAGTCAAAGCAGCTTTGGATTCGAGTCTGTGCTTTCTAGCAAAGTCGTTTTCTCGATTCAGCAAAGTGCGTTTCAATTCCGTTTGCCCCGGCCTCTTGAAGACGTCCGCATCAGCTGGCATTCCCGGCTATGTCGATAGCTATCTGCACGCCGAAAAAGCGACTCTCCGAAAACAGGCCGTGCAGACTTCTGAAGTGGCCGATACGGTCGCATTTTTAATCAGTTCACGATCTTCTGGAATCAATTGCCAAGGAATTGTGATCGATGCCGGAATGGAAACCAATTACTTCGACGATGATCTGGTAAAAGACGACTTTGCCCAGAACAACTCTGTTGATTCATGAATGCGACCGCAACAACATCGAGCGACCGACAAGTCACCGTTCGCTTTACCAAACTGGTGTGGGCCATCGTGATTGCCGGAGTTGGCCTGCGGTTGTGCGTCCAGATTCTGATGGCAGGCAACCTGAACACAGATCCCGATGCATACGTTCAGCTATCGCAAACATTAGCCGCTGGAAATGGCTTCAGTGGCACTGGTTCTACGACACCGACCGCCTTTCGCCCCCCCTTGTTTCCACTGCTATTGGCGATTCCACAATGGCTTGGGATCTCCGGGACAATCAGTATCGCAACTGTGCAACTTGTCGCTTCTGCGCTATTGTTGATCGCTACGTTTTACTTAGCCAAGCTAATCAAACTTGGCCAAGTGTCAGCCACGATCGCGGTGGCAACCGTGGCTTGCGATCCGTTGCTGTTGGTCTACAGCAGCTTTCCCATGACAGAAGTTGTTGCAGCCGCATTTCTGACGTGGGCGGCTGTGTTCATGCTGCAGATTCGTCAGAGGCTTTCGGTCGTTTGTGCAGAATCAACCAGCATCAAGTCAGTCGTTGGCGTTGGCCTGTTCGCTGGGTGCTGTTTTGGTTTTGGTGGCTTGTGCCGCCCCATTCTCTTTGTTGCGTGCGCGATATCATCCATCGTGTTTTTTTTAGCAACCATGTTCCATGACCTTTCTGCCATGACATCGTTTCGCAAAAACGGAAAGGTCGAAGCGATGGGGCGGGGGCTGTTGAAGAGGCTGATGGCAGCATCGATTCCTGCTCTGGTTGCTGCCATCATTCTTTGCCCGTGGGTGATTCGCAATGCGGTTCACTTTGAACACTTTATCCCGGCGACGACTCATGGAGGCTACACACTTTTGTTGGGCAACAATCCCGTATTCTATGCGGAAGTCGTGAATCGGCCCGATCAACCAAGATGGGCGGGCGACAGCTTACAGAAGTGGAATCAGCTGCTTGAAAATGAAATGCAAGCCGCAGGAATTCCGCAAGCTGACGAAGTCAGGCGCGACCACTGGATGTATGAAAGAGCCAAGGCGAATATCACGGCAGATCCTGTGTCTTTCCGTCGAGCTTGCTTGTTAAGAATGAAGCGGTTCGGGGCCATTGTTCCCACAGCGGCGATTGAAAAAGGAACCGCTGCCAAAGTTTTGATCGGGCTGTTTTATGGGATCATCGCGTTGGGGTTGGTTGTTCAACCTGTGAGCGATCTGGGCGGCTTTTTTTATTCACGTGACGAGACTCAGCCAAAGCAATTTCCTGCTTGGCTTCTTTGGTCCATCGTGTTTGCCTTCTTGATGATGCACAGCGTGTACTGGACCAATACTCGCATGAGAGCCCCTTTGACTCCACTGCTAATTGCTCTTTCTGTCGTCGGCTACAGATCGATGGGAAGTTGGTGTTTTGGGTATTTGAAGTGGAGACGAGACAAATCAGTGGGCGATTGTTAGCGTCGTCTGAGTGCCGCTCAGCGGCGCGTTGATTTTGCCTTCACCTTTCAGAACAAAGCAAACTGCAAACGTGAAGATCCGCAAACGTGGAGATCTCAAAAACCAAACAAGGCGTGGATGAAATCGAAGCTGTGCTGCTGTCCCGTTATGCCACTGTCCCGTTATGCCACTGTCCCGCTGTTATCTCGTGTCGAAAGATCGACTACTTGGGGCGTTTGCCGCGACCCGCTTTTTGAGGCACACCAAACACTAAAGTTAGTTCATGATCTTCACGGAGTCTCTTGGATTTCAGCTTAATGGTGTCCTTCACCAAACGCTGAGCTCCAGGCACAAGAACAACCAGTTGAATCTTGTTGTTTCGCACTTGGATTCGTTCCGAACGGCTCTTGATAATAACTTCTTTTCGATCTTCGTTCGTGTACGAGACAGCAAAACGTTTGTCGAGGTCAAACGGGATTCCTTGAGTGTATCCATCGGTGCCTGTGACTTTCCCGACCAGATCATTCAGCCGATACGAAGTCACTCCATCAGGTAACCGCACCTGAATAATGATTCGATATCGCTCCGCTGGTTTGGGAGACTCGGGAACCGTCCAAGCTGTAAAGCTACCTTTGGTGACGGCGAAGCCCGATTCGGGAACTCGAAACTTAAAGCTATCGTCGTCCGCCTCTCCCCCCACTCCTGATGCACTGATGGCATTCAATGATGGTAGCAAGTCTTGCAACGCTGTTTTGTCTTTCGCGTTTTCGGATTCCTGAATCAAATTGTTCAGCGATTGAACACTTGATTCACTGCTGGGGCTTCCCAAGTCGATCTCGCCCACTTCTTCAAACTTGGGTTGTTCATCCAGTCGATTGAAATCATCCAAACTGGCTCGAATGGGCGCGACGTTGGGCTCTTCGGCCCACACAGTAAAATAGGCAAAAACCAAAGCCATCGCGCTATACGCAACGACGTGTACCAATGCGGAAATATAGTAGCCGATCGCTTCTGTGGACTTTAACTGTTCCTTGATGCTTACCGCCGCTTCGTCGTCCGAATCGGTTTCGGTGCCAGGAGGTTGCTTTCCAGAAGGTGATGCTCCAGAAGACGAACGCTGAGCACCAGCCGCAGCCTCCTTGACGGGAAGGTGAGGCGGCTGTGAAATAAGTACTTCAGATGAAGATGGAATCGACATATCAACCTGTTCACAAGAATCAGCACCACCAAAATCATCGGCAGAAGAACTACGTTAACAAAAAGGCTTGATGAATTTCAGTGTTGTTTTGTCGCTCAGCACTCATGTTTTGCCAGTTGCCTGTCTTTTAGAACGAAAAACATCAGACAAAATCTGATTTTTTTTTAATCGCATGTCCTAAAAAGTGAGTTCTATCGCAAATCCTCCTCCATTTTTTGTCGGGCCAAAATTTCAAATGAACAATGATCTTCAGCAACTGATTCAGGCGCGTCACCCATTGATCGCCGTTCAATCCACCGACGAATCTGAAGAATTGGCCGTGATTCGCGCAACGGCAGCCAAGCTGGGACGAAACATTCACGACTGGACGCTCACCACCGGAATGCGAGTCATCAGCCCAGACGTTACCGAACCTGCCGTGGTCACGGGAACCGAAAAGCCAGAACACGCCATTCAGTATTTAATTCGCCAGAACCGTCCACTCATCGGCGTTTTTCGAGGCTTAGCCGAGGCCACCACAAAGCCATTGATTCGCAGGCTGCTGATCGACTTTTTAGATCAGTGCGATCCCGGCCGTGAATGTTTGATTTTACTTGATGACCAAGCATTGCATCCCAAGACGGATTTGCGAGCCGTTTCGTGGAGACCCGCATTACCAAACCGCGAAGAATTAGAAGCTCTTGTCAAGGACGCATTTCGCAGACTGCGTTTTGAAATCCCTGGCGAAGTCACTTCAGAAATCCGCAAAACCGAATTCAAGCAACTGGTGTTGAACCTACGAGGTCTCACAAAGTCTCAGGCAGTTCGAGTGATCGAATCTGTAATCTACGACGACAATCAGCTGACCTCCGACGACCTGCAAGCGGTCATCGAAGAAAAACGCCGCCTGCTAGAATCATCTGGTTCACTGGAATCTGTATCCATCGATTTTGACATCAAAGACGCCGGAGGATTAAAGGGGCTTAAAGCATGGTTGAAACAACGACGAGGTGGATTCACCGATGATGCTCGAGCCTTCGGAATTCAACCTCCTCGTGGAGTGTTGATGCTTGGTATCCCAGGCTGCGGCAAAAGTTTATGTGCAAAAGCAATTGCAGCCGATTGGGGCATGCCGTTGTTAAGACTCGACCCCGGAGTGCTGTATCAGAAGTTCGTTGGTGAAAGCGAAAATCAACTTCGACAGGCCATCCGCCAAGCCGAAGCGATGGCCCCAGTGGTTCTGTGGATCGACGAAATCGAAAAAGCGTTTGCGAGCGCGAGCAGTTCATCTGCTGATGGAGGACTTTCGCAGCGCATGTTTGGAACGCTGCTGTCGTGGATGCAAGATCATCGAGAACCCATTTTTATCGTGGCCACCGCGAACGATATTTCGAACCTTCCACCAGAACTCATGCGCAAAGGACGATTCGATGAAATCTTCTTCATCGATTTGCCCGACCCAGCGGCTCGCCAACAAATCATTTCGATCCATTTGAAACGCAAACGACGAGACCCGGAATTGTTCCGTCTTGATGAACTCACGGATGCATCAAAAGATCTCACAGGCGCCGAAATTGAACAAGCCATTATCTCCGCTTTGTTTGAAGCCTTTTCGGATGGACGAGAAGTTGTGACCGAAGACATTCTGAAAGCGTTCACTGAAACCAGACCATTGGCTGTGATGATGTCAGAGCGAATCAATAAGCTGAGACATTGGGCCAAGGAAAGATGTGTCATGGCTGACTAG
>CAYTUE010000015.1:40433-54018 GCA_964441085.1 uncultured Planctomycetaceae bacterium | reverse complement strand
CCAATAAGTCGTTTCAATTGATGCCGACTGAACGACGGTTTGGGGCCTGAGTGTCTTGATCTGAAGCGGTCGAAAAATGAAGCTTGGTGATTCTAACTATGGGTGAGGCAGATCGGCGAGATCTCCGGCTGAATTCAAGGGGAATGGACTGGCAGGACTTAGAACAGTCAGGTGTTTTGCTGAGTGAATTTGGTCGGCGTAGGCGACTGAGACTCGCACGGTCGACAAGTGCAGCGTATCGGAAATCTGAATGACTTTTGCTTGAGCCGGTGGGACTGTTCCAACTGTCTTTAAAGCGGCTGAAATGGCGGCAGCGTCTGTGGGATATGTTAACGGGACCATGCCTGCTTCTGGATGGCTCGCGGTGACTGCGTTGGTGTTGGTTTTTGCAAAGTCGATTTGCTGAACGCAGGCGGTTGTGGTGAATTCGGCTTGTCCAATGCCGCAAGCGTTCCCTTGAGATTCTTCAGTCAAAGAGCGGACAAAAATTCTTTTGCAGTGAGCGATGTCGGCGGCGGTACTGGCGTGGTCATTAAATTTCCGGCCGACAACGTTGGCATCCATGCCTGTGCCGCTGATGTTTTTTCCGATGCGGTCGACGATTAACAAATCCACATCGGGAAAGGGCAACGTGGGCAGCCATTGCTTGGCGATTTCCAACAGCTTGGGTTCTGTTTTGCGAAAGTCGGCAGCGGCCACGGCCTGAATTAAGCCTGTTTGGTCGAGCGAATTTTCGACGATTGCGAGACCTCCAATCACGTTGCAGCGGTCGATGACTTGCTGAGAAGCCGAATTCAAGATCTGTTCGAATCGGTCGTCATTAATGGCCTGATGGTAGATTGTGGCTCCCGTATGTTTGCCTAAGCCAATCAGTAGCATTTTGTGTAAACCCGATTCAATCGGGCCGGTGAATCGCGTGTGGGATTTGATGCGATTGACGACGAAAACATGATCGGCCTGAGCGGCGATGGCATCAAAGTGAATGGGAAGACCGGTTTCGGTGTTGGCCACGACGACCGTGTCCATAGTGGCTCGGATTTCTGCTCCTACAGATTCTGGAGTGATGCCAAGATTTTCCAGAACCTGTCGCTGGCCTTCGACGGTGGCGCCACCGTGACTCCCCATGGCGGGGACAAGAAACGGGACGGCTTGATGTTCGCGAAAGTAGTCGACTGTCGCTTTCAAAATTTCTGGCAGTTGACTGATGCCTCGACTTCCCGCCGTGATTGCCACTGTGTTTCCCGCCGTGATTGTTGAGGCAAGGTTTTGTTGCTGCAGTTGTTGGCGAGTTTCTGCTGCCACATCTTTGACTGTCTGGCAATCAAATGTTTGCTGCACGAGGAGCATCTCTGGAAACGAGGTCATTGCGGTGAAAGTTTCCGGACGGAATCGGCTGATTCAGTTTTCGTGTCAACGATGATTGGTGACAAGTTGCTTGAATGCCAGTTGCGCTGCGAGTTCTGTTGTCCACCGCTGCGCACTGGACCTAACCAGTGAATGAGGCGGGTGTTTCTTTTGGTGTTTGTCGGTTGATATGACCGTAAGGCACGCCGTTACTTATCTTCGGCGAGACACAGGGCCAAGGCCAGTGAGTACCGTCCGGGGACAAGGTCGATGCGCGTGGCATAGGTGGCGTGGTTCCGTTCATCAATGAATTCACCACTTTCTTTGAGTGCCGGAAGTACGTTGGACCAGCATTGAGACACATCATTCATGTCCTGCCCTTCCATTTCGGTGACTCGGCGACCGGACCGATCCAGTTGCAGCAGGATTCGGCAATCGTTGTCGAGTACGAACAATCGACCTCGTGTTCGAAAGCGATCTCGAATGAGTGTTTCGGTCAGCCGTTCCAGATTTGCTTCGATCCGTACGAAACCAAATTCTTCTTCAGTTTCTTTGTCGAAGACTGGAACTGTGGCTGCAAGTCGACTTGCTTCGTTCTGTTGGCCGGGCGTGGGACACTCAGAAGCCAAGGCAACGTAGACTTCGTCGGGGTTCCCTTCCATGGCTTTTTCCATACATTTGGACAATGGTCCGGATGCGAGTCGACTGGAGGGAATTTTTCGAACATTGGATGCGTCTGAACTTTGTCGTTCAATTCGAATGAGTTCCTGAAATTTGCCATCCTTAATCTGTGAGTAAGAAACGCTGGTGAAGTCACCATTGGTTCGCAGTAGCCCGGTGTAGATCAGTTGAAGGCGTTCTTGCCATGTGGACAGAGGATCTCCACTACGTCCACACGCTGCATCAACGATTCCTTGAATCGGTGGCAGGCTGCTCATAAAACGCACGTTTCGTTCAAGATCGCGTACGGCAGATAACATCGCCGAACGAAGTTCTCGACATTCACTGCGAGCATTACTGTACTGTTGGCGACGTTGGCTTCGACCAGCCATCCAGTGTTGAACGGCATCGGACATATCGGTCGCTGATTGAAACCGATTGAAGGGGCGAAACTGCATGGCCTTCATGCAGATGTCTGATAGGTCTCGTGGAACATGCGAATTTTCATCGGCTGGCGCTGATGTTGGTTCGGAAGAAATTCGGCGGAGCAATTCAGCAACAGGGATTTGTCCATCTTCGCCAACGCTGCTGTTTTGGTGAGGTGCATAGCCAGTCAGCATGGAAAACAAAATGGCACCTAAGCCAAAGACATCGGTGCGGTGGTCGACATCATCCAGCCGACCGGACGCTTGTTCGGGGGCCATGTACAATGGCGTACCAATGACTTCTCCGTTCATTGTTTTGTTGATGGCGCTTTCAGTGGCCAGCTGTTCGCCGGAAATTCCGACTCCCGATTCAATGTCGTCTCGAACCTTTGCAAGCCCCCAGTCCAGCACAATCACTTGGCCGAAGTTGTCGAGAGCAACATTTTCGGGTTTCAAGTCTCGATGAATCACGCCTCGAGAGTGTGCATAGGCAATTCCTTGGCAGACTCCGATAAATGCTGTGAGCAACCGGTGTAAGTCCATGGTCACGTCTTCGCCCGTGCCCATGCGTTCGTGGTATTCTTCGATGGCATCAACCAGTGTTCGTTTGCCAACAAATCTCATGGCATAGAACGGCTTGCCCGTTTGAGTGTCGATCCCGTGTTGATACAGGGGAACGACGTTGGGATGTTCCAGTTGGCCAGTGATTTCGGCTTCTCGACGAAACCGTTCCCATGCTCGAGGGAATTCGGCTGCTGCGGAATTCATTTCCTTGAGAGCGACGTTGCGGCGTAGAGTTTCGTCTTGAGCCAACCAAACTGTGCCGAGGCCACCAGCACCAAGTTGTCGTTGTAAAGTGAAGCGAGTTTTTACGGTGCGTTCTTCGGATGAACGGAGGTCGGAATGTGGAAACAGCAAAGGAGACGATGTGGCTGATTTTGCTTCGGCGGCAGACGCTCGGCCAGCCTCTTGTTCTGTGGAAAAGCGTTCGCTGCTGTCTGAACCATCGACTTGGCTATTGGGGACCAGTGTGGCTTTCATCGCCGCTTGGCTAAGACGCACACTTTCTGCTTTCAGCTGGTCTTTCATACGTGACCGTGCGTCCTGTGAAAGACCGGGAGACACACTGGTGTCGCCATCAAGGCTGCGTTTCGCCACATCTGAAATCGAATCCTGAATCAGCTGATTCAATTTTGCAAACGTTTGGCTTTGCTGACAGTTTTTCATATGGGAGGCAACATCAGCCTGCTGCTGAGGGTCCAAGTCGCCAGCGAGCGATTTGGTGAATAGTTCTGATGTACTTTTGTCGTTAAGCATGGCTTTCCACCTGTTCGTCCATCATCCATTTTGATTCAACACACTTTGCCAGACCTAAACGAGCTCGATGCAGTCGAACCCAATAGTTGGAAGGCGTGATTTCTAGTTCACGACAAATATCATCGGCGTCCATGTCTTCCATCACTGACAGCACAAAAACATCGGCTTGTCCTTTGGGAAGATGAGTTAAACAGCCCTTCACGACTTCCCAGATTTCCTGAGATTCTACGATCTCATCGGGCATTCGGGAGGCAAATGCTTGAGCATTCCAATTGCCGTTTTGGTCAAAGAGTTGAGCACTTGGGTCGTTGGTGTCTTCGTAGCTGCCGTCTCGATCATACCGATTTCGTCTGCGAACGTAGTCGATGATTTTGCGTTTCAGAATTCCCAGCAGCCAAGCTCGTTCAGCTCCTTCGCCACTGTATTTTTCCTGAAATCGAATGCCCGCTAGAAACGTTTCTTGCACGGCTTCTTCTGCCGCGTTGCTGTCACGAAGCCGGGACAGCGCGTAGCGAAACAAGTAATCGCCGTATTCATCCACCCAGCGATCTGGATCAGCTGCGACGAATGGCGTTTCGTCAGTGTTATTCAAAGAAATTGCTCCAAGTCGTCACGACGCTTTGTGGGAGGTCGGAGTATACGGGATAGGTTCTAAAGATTCCAGAACACCATTCATACGTGGGCAAAATCTGACAGGGGGGACAACAGACGACGTAATTCACGGGGTTTGACAATCTGAAATCTTGGTATTCCATTCAATGATTGACGACGTTTGTCCTGCAAAACGATGGTTTTCGGGCTCGCTGACAAGACACCGTGTTTCGGAATGGTGGCAAAGTTGTGGCGAGAGGCCGCCAAGCAACAGAACGGGATGACCACAATCTCAGAGCGAAATGCTCGTGAATTACAGATGTTCGCCACAAAATTTACAGTGACGAGCGTCTTTGTCGTGACCTTCACTGAAGCATTCTGGGCAGACCTGAGTTGTAATCAGCTTTTTCGAATCCTTAACCAGTTCAGCGGACACGATGCTGGTGGGCACGATGATCAGGCAATAGCCCAGCAACATCATTCCTGATGCAATAGCCTTGCCCAAAGTTGTTGTGGGAGTGATGTCGCCGTAACCGACCGTGGTCATTGTGACGATCGCCCAGTACATGCTTTCTGGAATGGAATCGAAACCCGTGCTGACTTTTGCTTCGCCTTGCAATGAGGCAGCGTTTGCTGGGCGTTCATCGGCTGTTGTTTCGCTGCTAATGGTGGCAGTATCGCTGGTTGCCACCTGACCGCCTTCAATCAAGTGCATCGCAGAACCCACAATGACGACGGCGATCATGACCACGGAGAGAAAGACGGCCACTTTGGCTCGAGCTGCCCAGATGGCGTCTCGAAAAGCGTCCGCTTCAGACAGCATGTGAGCCAGCTTGAAAATCCGGAATGCGCGCAGCAACCGCAGGGCTCGAATCACGGTTAACCGTTGAGCATTGGGGCCTCCAGCAAAGGCGGGAACCAGAGTCAGATACGTGGGCAGCAGAGCCAACAGATCAACGATTCCATAAAAGCTAAACATGTAGCGAATTGGGCGTCGTGCGCACGATAATCTGACTAAGTATTCGGCGGTGAACAGCAGAGTGAAAATCCATTCTGCAGCAACCAGTAGAACTCCATGATCGTCGTGAATACTTTGGACGCTTTCACACATCACCACCAGAACGCTTAACAAGATGGCGATTAGCAGCATGACATCGAAAACTTTGCCCGATCGAGTGTCTGCTTCAAAAATGATTTCGTACAAGCGTTCCTTGGCGGTTTCCGGCGGGCGCGGCCCACTGGGAACAGCTTGCGGCTGTGCTGCTTGCGGTTGTGCAGACTGCGATTGTGCTGCTTGCGGCTGTGAGGGCGGGTTCGCTTCGGTGTGATCTTTGTTGTTCGGCATGGACACGATTTATTCAGTCGACAATTTGAAACCAACAATCAATGTGCTTACTGCATTTGGCGTTTGACAAAGGCAGCGTAGTCGCTCGGCGTATCAATTCCAATGGCGGCTTGAGCCACGGTGGTGACTTGAATAGTGGCTCCTGATTGTAAAGCGCGAAGTTGTTCCAGCTTTTCCAAGTCTTCCAATGAGGATGTTGGCATACTCGTGAGCTTTAATAAGAAGTCTGAACGGTACGCATACAGGCCAACATGGAGTTTCCATGGTGAGTTGGCTTGAGCGGTGAGCGTATTCGCCACACTGTCGTCTCGACAAAACGGAATCACACTGCGGCTGAAGTACATCGCCTGCCCCAAATCATTTACGACCACCTTAACGCAATCGGGACTCGCAATGGCAGTGGCATCTGTCATGGGAGCGGCGACGGTGGCTATTTCGGCGTGCGTGGTTTGGATCGCTTCCACAAGGGCCGAAATGGTTTCGCCTTCCAGTTCTGGTTCATCGCCTTGCAGGTTCACGATGATGTCAGCATCACTGCAGCATCGCCGAACAACTTCGGCCACTCGATCGGTTCCGCTGGGATGTTCCCCCGTTAATTCGGATCGCCCTCCAAACGTGGTCACGGCGTCTGCAATTTCTTGGCTGTCTGTGGCAACAATCACGTCATCCAGAGCGGCACAGTTTTTGGCGGTCTGCCACACGTACTGAACCAGAGGCTGGCCAGTGGTATCGAGGAGAAGCTTGCGAGGAAGACGGCTGGATGCAAGACGAGCTGGAATGACACCGATGGTTTTCAAAGTCACTGCGAAATCCATACGAAAAAACGAGAAGCGAATTCAAGCGACGATTATAGCACAACCATGTATCGCACAACTAGATGTAGTAAAACCGGTGACAGTGCGATTTCACCAAGACTGTTTTTCAACAGCCTGCCATGGCTTTCCCGGAAGTTTTATTCTGCGTCTTCGCGCACACTGAATTCGAGCTTCCAGCGACTCTCAGATTCGGTATGCACACACCACAGTTCAAAGGTGCCCAATTCATTGATCTTAGATTCAAAGCGGACCGGAACAAATTCGTCTTCAATGCCTTCTTGCTTGTCGAGTTCTGCTTCCAGACTGTCGGTTTCTTCGAGCTCCGCAAGCGACATTGCGGGCAATCGTTGACCGGGCGTGTCTTTGCGAGTGTTCGAACTGAAAAAACGAAAGCGAACAGGTTCACCGATGACCAGACCAATGCCGTCTCCGGGCACGTCTGTTGAAGTGCCTTCTTCCATGCCGTGAGGAACCACGCACAAAGCAGTCAGTGGCCGAGGTGCTCCTGGAATCGCCAAGCCAGCGGTTTCAATGCCGATATAGTAGGACCGACCTGTGCCACCGCGAATCCGAATGCCACCATTGTTCTTAGCGAAGCAATAGAAAGCGGCTCCTGTGGCCACAGAATGATCTAAGTCTGCACTGCCATCGAGTTCTGGGACTGGGGCTCCGAACCAATTTTCCAGTTGACTGCACAGTTCGGCTTTGAGACGACTGGCTTGGAATACTCCACCGTTAAACAGCACGTGAGTTGGCTGGGCAGGCTTTCCATCATCGCCGTGGCTGGAAAGAAATTCTGCCAAGTGGCGAGTGACCGCGGTGTCTGTTTCGAAGGGAAGCCCCAGTTCTTGAAAGCCGCTGCTTCGTTGGCGGACTGGGCGATCAGAAAGTTGGCAGTTGGCAAAGAAACCATCGACCAATAAATCGGCGACGGCCTGACGATTCACATCCACTGAAATGGTGCCACCAATCAACCGGCTGCTTCGTCCGGGGATCGCAACGGGAAACGTTTCTGGTCCATCTTCCGCAAGTAAGGCTTCTTTGGCATTTCGACAGGCATGCCATAGCGAAACCGATTGCCAAGGATCGAGGTCGATGTTCTTTTGTTCTTTAAACAGTCCGGCAACATGAAATGCCAAGGTCAGGTCCATGTTGTCTCCACCAACCAACAGGTGGTTCCCGACGGCGCGACGCTGGAGTTGAAGTTCGCCGTCGTGATCGACCACATCAACTAAGGTTAAGTCTGTGGTTCCTCCTCCCACGTCGCATACCAGCAGTTGATCTCCAGAGCTTAAGTGTTTGCGCCAGACGTCTTGCTGAGTATTCAGCCACGCGTAGGTTGCAGCTTGAGGTTCTTCAATGAGAACCAACGTTTCGGGCAGACCTGCGGCATAGGCAGCTTCTGAAGTGAGTTCTCGAGCACTCGCATCAAACGACGCGGGAACAGTCAGCACGACATGCTGATCGGCAATCGGTGCGTCTGGAAATTTTTCGGTCCATGCAGCAATCAAATGTTGCAGATATCGTTGAGACGCTTGCACAGGAGACAGTTTAGGAATGTCGTCGGGGCTATTCCATGGAAGGATGGGACCATGGCGGTCGACTTTGCTATGAGCCAACCATGACTTTGCAGCGCTGATGGTTCGAGTCGGCAGGTCGGCTGATTGTCGGCGAGCCACTTCACCCACTGCGACGCTGTCGCCTTCTTGCCACGGAAGATTCCAAGTGCCAGAAGCCGCTTCGGCATCGGAACCAATGTACAGAAAGGATGGCAAAGACGACTTGGAATCGATGGTTGACGGGGCAACCAGTTGAGGAATGGGTAGCAGTTGAACTTCTGCAACTTCCTGCTGTAAGTCGGCATAGGCCAACACGCAGTTGGTTGTGCCAAGGTCAATTCCAATTGCGTATTGAGCGGGCATTTGAATTTAGGTCGTTTGGTTTAAAGGTGGTGGCGAAAATGCGCGGCGCGTAAGAACAAAAGCTGTGTCGATTTGTGCATGGCAATCTCCTGCACAATAGCAGCAGATTGCTAGTCGCAAACAGCAGATTGGCATTCGCAGATTTGGCTATTTCACTTCGACTTCGGCAGCTGCGACAACAGAAGCGTCGTCGTCTTTGCCCGTCCATTGGGCGATGTCGCAGCGAGTTGCCTGCCAACCATGATGGACAAGTTCGCCCGAAACATGGGTTGCGTTGGGAGCCACGTTTCCAGTGAGCTTGTATCGATTCGCGTCGGCGTCATCGGGAACCTGAACGGTGCTGCCTTCTGCATCCGTGAGCAGTGGCTTTAAGGCAAACATGCGTTCCAGAACTTCACCCGTTTGCCGATGCACGTCTCGCACAGCGGCTCCAATTTGAGCATCTGAATAGTCGACAATGGGTTCTTGGAAAAAGTCTAAGGCTCGAGCTTCACGTTGCAGCGTTGCCAGCAACGTAATCGCGTCGCTGCGAGCTGGCGGTTTTGCAGCAGGAGCAGCAGTTGGCTTTGGCTCAGCGGGCTGATGCGGTACGGCAGCCGGCGTTTCAAGCTGATCCACTTGTTTGGCGAATGATCCGTTAAACAGAACTTTCAATGCGAGTCCCAGTCGATTCATGATAGTTTGGCAGGCCACAGCCTAAAATGGGGAACATGGAAGGGGCACAGAAACATCAATCTGTGCTTTTCAGCAGATTGTATCGACCAAAAAGCGGACTTCGAACCGTTTCCGATCACCGTCTGGAAAACGGTGAATCTAAAACGTCACGGTAGGGCTTGAATGTGTTGTTACATGAATGGTTTTTCTGGCACTTGGCAAATGTGCACCTAGCAAATGCGAAATCATGAGACGGTTTCACTGTCTGTTGAAAAGGCAACTCCAAAGCGTGTTGGTATCGGTTTGCTCTGATTTTGTCTCTCGCTGACGTGTCGGGTTTTCAACAACTTGCTCGGTTCGACACGCTCAGGTTCGCGCGAAAACAGAAAGAAAAACGTCAAACAGTGCATTCACGTAAAGTGTTTGTTTTCAGCCACTTAAGCCAAGGCCTTAGGTTTTACTGGAAAAAACCGAAAAGAAAGTGCTAAACTTCGCGAACTTACCAGACGTTCCTGTTGTCTATGCGGGAACGAAGGATCGTTTCTCTGTTGAAACGATGTTTTATGGGTCGTGTCAAAGATGACAACGACAAACAAAGTACCGATGGTTTTGGAATGTCGAGACATTCCAAAACCACACCAATCCGTAAAGCGGGGCACAAGTCCCCCGTTTATCCGTGATCTTCGAAATTTGGTGGCTCAACTTTGAGTCCACTTTTCGGCGATGACTCTCACGCAGATCCTCATCGTGATTTGGCTGTGTTCATTGTGAACAAGTCGGTTACGAGGGACCTAATGAAAAAGGGCAGAACTATGCTGCTAACAACCAACATCAATTCGAACGTCTTGATTTCACTCGTCGGCAACGGCGGAGTCAATGGCTGCGAGATCGATGGTTGTTCTGCCCGTCTTACGGATATGGTGGAACGCTTTATCGAGACCGCCGCATCGAAACGTATGCGGCAAGCCGGCAGAACCATGTTGGCGGGGATAGGAAAGGCGACAGCAACGGCGATGAACGCAGTGTGGCAATTACCGTCATACCAGCAATTGCATCTCAGTAGCTATCAACATTTTCCAGTGCACCCCATGCACAGCCCCGATCAACCGGCCTCCCGCACACAGAGCAATTTTAGTTGCCTGTGTGGCAGCCAGTTCTGAAAGCAGAACCAGCTTCCCGTCCAACGCATTGATGTTTATGCCGCGGATGAAATCTGAAATCTGTTCTTCCGACAAGGCTGATCAGAAGGCTCAAACGACGTTCGCATTTTGTGAAACGTTTTTTGGTTCTTCTGCGTCTGGGTCATTCGGCTTCAACCTGAACATATCGCTTTGATACCGCTTCGCTGCTTGTTCGCAGCATCGCACTTTCAAAGCACTGCACCTTCGCAGTTGTTCAGACTCCGCTTGACCACTTCGTTCTGCCTCTTTTTCTTGCCGTCTGTCTCTCCATTCGTGTTCTGCTGATCTTTGCAGAATTCGGCTTCAGGCAGATTTGCACCTTGAAAAAACCAACAGTCGCAATTGGGCGAACTGTTTTTGTCTCGGAGTTTGAATCCCATGTCTCATGACACCACAAACGCTTTAGTTGTTCGCGCTCAGTTGGGCGATACCGAAGCTTTCGGAGATTTGTTTCACCAGTTCTACGGTAAGGTTTACGGAATCGTAATGCAGCGGTTGCGAAACACGGCCGAAGCTGACGAAGTGACTCAGGAAGTCTTCTTGCGTGCTTACCGTAAGTTGGATCAGTTGATCGAACCGGCCGCCTTTTCGGGTTGGTTGTGCCAGATCGCTGCCCGATTGACGATTAACCGAGCTGTTCGACGGCCTCCAGAAACTGCCTTCGAGCCAGCTTCGTTTGATGTGCTGCAGGATGATCCGGAAGCTCCGGATGCTGACATCATGCAGTCAGAAGATGCTCAGCAGTTGCGAGACGGACTGGATCGCCTTGGCGACTTAGACCGTCGAACGTTGGTTGCTTTTTACTTCGATGGTCAATCATTGAAGGAAATGAGCGTTCGTTTTGACAGCCCTGTTGGAACGATCAAGCGTCGATTGCATACTGCTCGACACCGTTTGCGAGATGCCTTGGCATCTGTGCAACCGGCATAAAAAATTGGCGGTGATGGTCTGTCGTTTTTCAACGTCAGGCCATCGCCGACCAATTCGGGGGAGCCTGCTCACCGGCAACTTGCTGGCAAATCACCAGCAAGTTGCTGGTGAGCATGTTGATCGCTCAGTCAGTGCAGCTATTCTTTTTCCAGAGGGACACTGCCCGGCGGAACCCATGTTTCTTTGGTTCGGTTGTGAGTTGATTTCCAAGCGTCTTTTTTCGCCTTCTTGTGTTCTTCCGTGTGCCCAGTCAGCGGCCAGTTTGGGTCGGGACGATGAGCTTCTTTGAAGATCGATTCTGCCTTTTCTACTAAGTCTGAACGACTGTCTGCCAAGTTGGTGCTTTCGCTCGGATCGGTTTCAAGATTGTAGATTTCGATCGGCTTTTTGATGCCGTTTCGAACAGCCTTCCAGTTGCCAAATCGAGCTGCTTGGATGGGAGTTTCGGGGTGCAGTTCCCAGTAAAAGTAGTCTCGCTGCGGTGCATCTCCCCCCTTGAGATAGCTGACTAACGACTGACCGTCGGTTTCGTATCCTTCCGGGACTTCGGCTTTGCTGAGTTCGACAAACGTGGGCATGACATCCCAAAAGGCCCAAGGTTGACTGTCAACACGTCCCGCTGGAACGGTTCCCGGCCACCATGCGAACGCTGCTTGTCGAAGGGCTCCTTCGTACATGCCGCGCTTGTAGCCTTTGAGCCCATTTGCGGCTTGATGAAACAGCTTCCCCATTTCCGATTTGGGATTGAATGAAGACCCGTTGTCGCCAGTGAAGATGATTAACGTGTGCTGATCGATCTTCATTTCTTTTAATGTATCGACGAGTTCGCCCATATCGGAGTCCACTCGAGTCACCTGAGCCGCATACGATTTTTGTTTCTTTGACCACGGCTTATCTTCATAGATTCCAAAGTCGTCGATTTCATGACGGCCATGAGGAAGTGTCAAAGCGTAAAACAACATAAAGGGGGCGTCGCCCTGCTGCTTGACCCACTTAATCAGGTCGTTCTGAATGAGTTCTTGGGCATAAGTTTCACCCACGTTTCGACCGTTGTTACCGGGCAATAAAAAGGGCCTGTCATCGTCGTACAGATAGGTGGGGAAATACGAATGAGCATGTCGTTGGCAGTTGTAGCCGAAAAAATGATCGACTCCTTGTTTGAACGGGCTGCCGGTGGAATCGAAGTATCCCATGCCCCATTTTCCGAAGGTGGCTGTTGCATAACCTGCCGCCTTTGCGACTTCTGCAATCGTGACCGTTTGATCGGGTAAGGGAAACTGTCCTTCGGGAGGCAGTTCATAGTTGCCTCGAACAGGACAATGGCCACAGTGCAATCCCGTAAAGAATGAACTTCGGCTGGGAGCACACACTGTGGTGCCGCAATAGGCTTGCATGTATCGCGTTCCTTCGGCGGCAAGCTGGTCTAATCGCGGAGTCTGAATGAGCTTCTGGCCGTAGCAGCCGAGATCTCCTTGAGCAATGTCGTCGCTTAAGACAAAGATCAAGTTGGGGCGACGAGAGGCTGGTTCATCAGCAGCCGATACAGAAATGAAAAGAGTTGCCAGCAAGGCGGTGGCACAAACAGTGGTCGGTCTATTCATTCTACAAAGTCTTTTCACAGTGCGTCTTTCTAGATGCTTTGATGGGCTTGCGGCGAGCGGACTAGAACTGTTGGAGCGTGCTGACAATGGATTCGGGAGCCGCCATTCGACCGGCTCCTTTTTGTCGACATGCGAGCCAGCCTTCTTCTGGATCGATGATGTGGTAGCCGTCGTCCTGTAACTGCTGCACATTGCGTTGCACTTGGTTCTTCGCCCACATATCGCAATTCATTGCAGGAGCTAGAAAAACGGGGCAAGTGACAACCAGTAACGTTGTGGTTAAGAGATCGTCTGATAGGCCGATTGCGAGTCGAGCAAGACTTGCTGCTGTGGCGGGAGCAACAATGGCAAAGTCAGCTCGCTGCCCCACACCGATGTGTTCGCCCTTGAAATACTCTTGCACTTCGAAGGGATCACAATGGACAGGACGATTGGTGAGTGCTTCAAAGGTCGTGCGTCCAATGAACTGTTCTGCGGAGACTGTCATCACCACAGACACCTTGGCGTCTTGCTGAACCAACTTACTGCATAAGTCGGCGGCTTTGTACGCTGCGATCCCTCCGGTCACCCCCAGCAGAATTTCTTTGTCTTTCAAACTCGGCATGAACTTTGTCTTCTTTGAAAGGACGAGTGAATTGTGATTGCAACTGAAATCAAGGTGAGCGACAAAATGTCTGTTGGGAAGATCCGCAGTAGCGGAAATGCAACAAAGAAAAACGACGTCTTTGCATAAGCAAAGACGTCGTTTGTGTGCGATTTGTGTGATCTAAACGGTGCTAAAACACAGCGTCAAAACTACA
>CAYTUE010000015.1:11008-40333 GCA_964441085.1 uncultured Planctomycetaceae bacterium | reverse complement strand
TTTGTGTGCGATTTGTGTGATCTAAACGGTGCTAAAACACAGCGTCAAAACTACAGTGCCAAGACTACAGTGTCAAAACACGGTCTCTAGACTACGGTTGGTTTCGCTGGCCTTATTCAAGGTCATCAATGCCTGGGCCGCCATCTTCAGACAGCAAGGCTTCCAAAGCATCGACTGTTTCCGATTCATCGTCAACCACTTGGACTTTGCCCGATGTGTCCAAGTAAATTTTGTCACCTTTGATTTCGGCAACAACAATTTCCATCAGATCTTTGGTCTGAAGGTCTACCAAAGGGCGAGCCCCTCGATTCAAAGCCACCATGCGTTTTTGAACCAAAGTGGATAGTTTGAAGCGTCCGCCCACTTTTCGAACAATCTCGTCTTCGCGAAATTCGTCAAGCATTCCCGTGTGTCTCCTCAGACTTCAAAATCTCGCAGATTTCTGCGACTGCTGTATCAAGTGTATCATTGACCACGATGTGGCGATAGCGATCGGCAGATTGTAGCTCTTTCGCCGCCGTCGCGAGCCTTTTCTGAATAACTTCCTCGGTTTCGGTACCTCTTGCCCGCAAACGGCGCTCAAATTCGGCCGATGATGGCGTTTTTAGGAAGATTGTGATCGCCCGAGGGTACTTTTGGACCACATTGAGGGCTCCTTGGACGTCGATTTCCAAAAACACCCAGCGTCCTAATTCCGCCGCACGATCAATTTCAGACTTCAGAGTACCATAGTAGAAACCAGACGAAAAGACCTCCGCAGATTCCAAAAACTGGTCGGCTTGCAGTTTTGCTTGGAAAGTTTCTGGAGTCAGAAAGTGGTAGTCTTGGCCGTCAATTTCTTGAGGTCGCGGCGGTCGAGTCGTGGCTGAAACTGACTTCATCAATGGCACGGGTGAATCCGTCAGCAGGCGATTGACAATCGTTGTCTTTCCACTGCCGCTTGGACCAGACAGGACGACGACTCGTCCTTGAAATGGTTTTTCTGAATTCGTATCGAGATGGTTCATCGTGCCCACTTTATCTCAGGCAGACCGAATATGCACGCCATGGACTGACTGCTGCGAGATTGTTGCACAGGCTGGAAAATACAGCAAAGTAGGCTTCACAATTTCGAGAACCACGGACTTATGGAATGTGAAACGTGGGCACTGTCCTGCAATCACGGCCAACGGTTTTGGGACAGGTGAGTTCAATGCCGCGGGACTGGGTGTTGCAGGGCTGGGTTCTGCGGGGCTAGGTGCTACGGGGCCAGGTGCTGCGGAACTAGGTGCTACGGGGCCAGGTGCTGCGGAACTAGGTCAAGTCTTTGCGAAAAGTGACAAGCCGTTGCACTTTGTCGAATTGCGCAGCTTCGAACAGTTTTAAAGCATCTTCGTCGTGCTCATCGACCTGTGCTTCAATCACGTTCACCGATTGTTCTCGAAGACGCTTGCAGATTTCGACGACAAGCGACAGGCCGTAACCTTGGCGGCGTTCTCCCTCGGCAACCAAAATGTTGTGCAGACCAACAGACCGGATGCCCCATTTCGGAATATAGATATCTAAGCCGGTGATATGAGCCGACGCGGCGACGCTGTCGTCTGTGCGTTGTTGCAGTTCGAAGCGAATGGTGTCCATGTAGCAAAAGCGAGTATGCCACCACCACGACATGTTTTTGATTCGGTCGGTGACAACAAGATTCATGCTGCGGCGGTGTCTCATCAGCCGAGCACTTACGGGGTCTCGGCCAATATTCAGATCACGATGCAGCACTTGAGTTGCTTGGGCCGCTGCATACCCTTGAGGATTCCAGAAGTCATCCCATGCAAACGAATCTGAAACAAACCCAGCCGCCGTAAGCCCACCGTAGATTCCGTTGTAGAACCCGTTATTGCCAAGCCCTGCTCCAGCAACAATGCTTTGGGATCCTGCTTTGGCGAGGTATTCTTCGGCCAATTGCAGCAGGTGAGTTCCAATGCCTTGCCGTCGGTATTCGGGGTGAACGACGATGGCCGCAATGGTGCCATGGCGTCGGTCGATTTTGTTTCGTTCATCGTTGGCGGAAAATCCAGCGTGAGAAAACCCGACGACTTGACCATCTTTTTCCGCAACAAAAAAACCTGCGAAATCAAAGTAGGGTTGAGAAAAAATCAACATGTCCAGTACGCCGCACGGGAAGCCTTCTGCGGCTCCTGGCCCCAACTGGCTGGCGTGCCACAGCTTCAAAATGCTGGGCGGGTCGCTATTAAGAAACGTCCGGTACTGAACCACCTGAGCCAGATCCTTCTATCGTGCTGAATCGCTTCGTTGTCGCCAATGTTTCAAAGTTTCTCGACCAGAAATTTCAGTCGAATGGCGAATTCACATTTCCGAGTATGACATGACAACCGTCCTGCCGGAAACCGCTTTTTATTTGTCTCATAGAATGGAAAGAAAATACTTTTCACACAAAGGCAAACTTCAGAAAGAAACGGGGGTTTTTTACTACCGACCCGCCATGAGCGGAGATTTTCTGCGACCGCCCCGCCATGGATAAAAGTTCCATTCCAAGAAGGCAACCGTCTGTGGGGCATAAAATTTCTGGGAGGGGAAATTTCTGTGGGGCATAAAATTTCGGGGTTGGAAATTTCTGGCGAAGCTGCTGCCGTTTCAGAGTGTGATCCAAACAAAATCCGAAAATTCATTTTGGCGTCGGATGGCAGAACCTGCCGATTCGTTTGCGGTAAATCCTGATTTGATCTCGAGTTCTCTGATTTGCATGATCAGATTTTTATCTGTGCGGCGAATCATTGAACAACAGGCGAACGAAAACCCGGTCGTTTTCGTTGATAAATTCCTGCAAATCGTGTTCACGATTTGCAGGAAACGATAGTGTGCAAGAAAGCTTGAACGACAAGCCTTGCCGCCGACTGAGGCTTCAGGATAAGTAAGTTTCCACAGAAAGACCGACGTGTCGATGAGCTGGACAGACCGTGAAATCGCTGCATGGCTTGATGAAATGCTGCCTACGAATCGCCTGACGGAATTCGAAGATCAGCTGCGAGACGATGTTGCGCTTCAGGATCGAGTCGCCGAATTGATTCGTCAGCGAGATCAAGGCGGGCATTCGGTCGGGGAAATTTGGCACCGTCAGCGGCTAAGCTGTCCGTCTCGAAGCGAACTGGGCGGCTATCTGCTGGGAACTTTGAATGCTGAGCAGCAAGATTACGTCGATTTTCACCTGACAACTGTCGGTTGCAGAATCTGCGGGGCAAACCTAGAAGACTTAAAGGCATCAACAGCCGAATCCAGTGAAAAGCCTGTCCGAAGCCGTCGCTACTTCGAATCTTCCGCCGGACTACTCAGACGTTCGGAAGACGACCAGTTTTAAAGCTCCACCAGCGTTGTAAACCCTTCTCAGGGGCAACATCGAGTCTTAAGTATGAAGATCCCGTAAAGATTTGCTGCAGATATTGTTTCGAAGTCGATCGAATTTGATCTCATTTTGACTTTCGGTTGATCTCTGTAAAGAAAATCGTGGTTTGCCGTGACAGATGCCCGATGACCGGCATACGATCCACGCCAATCTGTAGATATATCGCACTCCAGTCAGCCAATTTGCAATGCCGCCTGAAAACGAATCGTCTGTGCCGCCTTCCGTTAAGGGAGTCGATCGCGACCAAGACATGTCGTCTCACCCGACAGCCATCGAAGCGTCTCACGTTGATTTCTTCTATGGAGATAATCAAGTGCTGTTTGACGTTTCGTTATCGGTGCCCGAACGTTCTGTGACGGCTTTGATCGGACCGTCGGGCTGCGGAAAGAGTACCTTTTTGCGTACTCTGAACCGCATGAACGACTTAATCGAAGGGACTCAACAGCGAGGCACCATTAAGATTGAAGGGCAGAACATCAACGATCGAAGCGTGGATGTGGTGCTGCTAAGAAAACATGTGGGAATGGTATTCCAAAAATCCACTCCATTTCCCAAATCGATCTTCGATAATATCGCCTATGGTCCTCGAATCGCGGGCGAAAAAAACCGAGCCTATTTGGCCGACTTGGTGGAATCGTGCCTCCGACAAGCGGCCTTGTGGGACGAAGTTAAGGATCGCTTAAATTCTTCAGCGATGGCTCTTTCGGGAGGTCAACAGCAGCGTTTGTGTATCGCCAGAACTTTGGCAACCAAGCCCAAAGTCATTCTGATGGACGAACCGGCATCTGCGTTAGACCCGGCCAGCACGTCTCGTATTGAAGATTTGATTGGCGAATTGTGTACCGATTACACCATTGTGATCGTGACTCACAATATGCAACAGGCTTCTCGAGTCAGTCATCACACGGCATTCTTTTTTGAAGGCCGCTTGATTGAAACAGACCGGACCTACAACATCTTTAGCAACCCCAAAGAAAAGCAAACCGAAGACTACATTACGGGCCGCTTTGGGTAATTGGGCGTGATTCTGTTGGAGTCTGCATCGTTGAAGATTGGTGATCGCGAAGATTGGTGATCGTCATGCGAAAACAGGAGAACAGCCGCGCAGCTACCAAACATCACACCAACTGATGTGGGAAACGACCACTGCGAACCTAGAAGTAGGCCGCTAAATTTCGATTCCCAATGGATGTGTTCCCTTGAGAATCAGGGGCCGGTTCCGAGCGACGTTTTAACACCACCAAAACGGGACGCTGTCGGTGATTCTGCATTTGCATCAACATCGATTCGCCCTTTTGATGACGTCGTATGGCAGCAGATTCCTTGGTTGAGTCTGTGCCATTCGCATCGGCAATCAACTGTTCACTTTGCTGGCCATCGGCTGTTTTTGATGTGACATGAAATCCCGTGTCTCGATCAGACGTCACCACAATGACTTCTCGAAAATACAGATCGGATTTTGTGGGAGTCTTCATGGATTCAGCGAATCGATGGAGCAATTCATCTCGCCCCAATTCACCAACCATCTTTGGATTCCATTCTGCAATCGCCTGATCCGGAGTATCGGCGAGCTTCACCAAGAGTCTTTCAGACGTTTCCTTAGATGCCATCATGACGCCCACTGCTCCGTCTTTTGATTCTGAATTTTCCATCAGAGACAACATTTGCAGGTCGCCTGATTTTGAAGGCTGTTCGAAATGCCGAGAAAGCTGGTTTGCTTGCTCATCAGATACTGTGAGCACGACAACGTCCCAACCCTGAGGATCAAACGAAAACGAAGCTAATACTTCCGCGCTGCGGTTTAACGATCGTTCATGAGTCGCCACGTGAAGTGCAACATACAGCATCGCGATACTTGAAGTTGCTAACGCAATCATCTTCGCCAAAGGGACGCGACGTTTCGGAGAGTTGCTGAGTTGCTCAGGCAGTGCCCGTGTTTCGATGCGAGCAGCTGTAATACGATTCATCACGCCGTCTGCAACACTCGCCTTTCCTACGGGCACAGATTTCAGTTTTGAGGCGGCACCTTGCCATGTCTGAATCAATTGTTGTTGCTGCTGACTCGAAAGTCCCAATTCGGTGCCGATTTGGGTCAGTTGAGAACTGATTCCGTGCTCATCAAACGCAGTGCTGAATTTAATAAGCACAGATTCATTTGAGTCAGGCTGATCTGCGAATGATTTTTGAATTTGATCCATGGGGGATACGATTGCGGAAATTGGGAGGAAGGTTGGTTGGGGCGAAAGGCTTTCGCGTGTGCTCTGTGAGACGTACCTCGTGTCGCTTCTGTAAGACATATCCCGCATCGCTAAAGTGTAAGACGTATCCCGCGTCGCTAAAGTTCCCGGAATCTGGTCAAGAACACATAAGATGTGACAGGTTAACCACTTGCGTCGCCATCCCTGCAGTCCAACCACACCAGAAGAACGTCAGCGACTGGTGAAATTCTTGAGAGACTGAGGACACTTTATACGTGGCTTTTCGTGGCTGAGCCCGTTGATGGTGTTTCACCCGACCGGGTTCCCCCTGACGACTTGGTCAAGTCGACCGGTTGGGTTTTCTGAGGCCGAATGTTTCAAAAATTCTTGACAGTTTTCCGCTTGAGAGATCCACATCTTGACCTACTGTTAGCCTTGAACATGCGAGCTTTGAAATCAGCTGCCAGAAAGCACTTCCTTTTAAAGCACCCTCCAAACATTGGCGTCAGAAATGTCGACCAACTATTCAAGTAGACCGAAGACTGACTATGTCATTTTTTAGAAGCACGAGCATCGTTCGAGACACATCCTTTCGTTGGAGCATGTTTCTTGTGTGCGCGGCTTCGTTTGGTTTGGTCACTTGGGCTTTGATTTCGCCCAATCCGTTTGCTGCAATTAAGAGAACTCCGTTTTCTTTTCTGCGTACGGTCAGTGACTTGTGTCTGCACTTTGGAGCTTTCAGTGTTTGTGCTGGCATGTGCGGATGTTTGGTGACACCTTCCACAGATGCGTGGAAGCGGAAAGTCATGGTTGTTGCATTGGTTGCCTATGCCGTGGGGACTGAACTGGCTCAACAAGCGATTCCTCGGCGCACCTGCGACCCATTGGATGCCATCGCCAACGTCTGCGGAATTGTCGCGGGGCTGTATGTCGCATCTTTGGTGACTCGCCAAATTACGGCCCCTTGTCGCCAATCATAATAGCGCCGCCAGTCATAGTGGCGCCGCCAGTCACAGTGGCTTCTCATCGGCTGATACGCATCACCCCGATTCCTCGCATCGATCAACAGAATTGGTCACTGCTTGAAGCTGTCAATGGAACACTCTGAGTGAACTTTGCTTGTGATGGTCGGCCAAGGGAGTGCGCCACACGCCTCCATGATACCGCTGTGATACCGGATCGCCGTGATACCGACTTTCGGCCAAACCACATGGCTTAACGTAAACCGAGCGTCGCGGCAGACACGTAACTACGCTTAACGACTGGTTCTCCCGTATTTCAAGGCGCCACTGCCCCCTGCTGCTTTTGTGTCATTGGATATGGGAGGGGAACTGGTGGTTTCACGCCTGTGGCGAGGCTGATTTGGCCGTGGGGGATTTGTTTCTTTTTGAAAGAAGTTGTTTCAGTTGTGCTTGCCAATTATCGGTGAAAAAATCGGAATTGGGTAGCTCTACTGACATCGTGGCATGCGTAAGCAAATTAATCCGAACAGGAAGTGTGTAAGGAACGCCAACTTTGTTACGATTGGGGATTGGCGACAAGTTGCGCCATCACCAACTCGATGAGCTACTCAGCTGGCCACAATTTTAGCCCTGAGGAATCGCCCTGTGACAGATTCAAAACCTGCCTTCTGGGATCAATACCAGAGTCGGGGGATTGAAAAAACAGCCCGCCGGTATCGAGCCATTCAAGCCGATCGGGCTGACGGTACGCGCGTGGTGGTGTATGAAATTGATCATGCCCAAGATCTTCCGGAGCCACTGCTGAACCGAATTCGGTTTGAAGCTCGTCGATTGACAAAGGAAGCAGATTCACAGGCTGTTCGTCCTCTCACAGTTTTAGTGGACGACGAAGTGACTCGAATCGTCTGTCCTCGTCCGGTTCAAAATTCGGTCGCTGAATTCTTTAAAAGCCCGACGACGTTTACTGTTGATGTGCTGCATCAGATTTTGGATGTTTCTGAGCATCTATTGCAGATACTTATCCCACTTCACGAGGCTGGCATTTTAATTCGCTGCCTGCTTCCTCAACACATCGACCTCAATATCCACCAAGGTCAACTATCGGTTTGTCTTGCTGGCTGCCCACCGCTCGCGTTACTTCATGGCTGGGAAACCGAACAGTCGTCTCGCCATACGCTCGCTTACGCGGCTCCTGAAACTTTGGGAGCACTTGACTGTGATGTCCAAGCACCTGCAGATCTTTATTCTTTTGGAGTTGTCCTCTATGAACTGATTTGTGGTCGCACACCATTTGTTGCAGATACTGTCAGCGACATGTTGTTTCACCATGTCACGACCCCAACGCCCGAACCAGCTCAGTACTGTCCATGCATCCCGACGCCGCTTCGAGACATCTTGTTTCGGCTGTTAGAAAAACACCCTCGCGATCGCTATCAATCCGCCGCCGGAGTACTGCACGATATCCGCGAACTTCGAGCCGCGATGCAGCAGTTCGAACTTCAAGATACGATTCCAGGTTTTCCACTGGGAACTCGAGATCGACGTCACACTCTGATCGAAGCCGCCTATGTCGGGCGTGACAAAGAGCTGGAAATCTTCAGCTCACTCGTCGCCCGGGTTTCAAGGGATGAAAGTCACAGTGTGTTGATGACTGCGTCCTCGGGAGTCGGAAAGACGGGGCTGTTACAGCAGCTTACTGTTTCCGCAGTGGGAGACGGATTTCGGGTACTGAAAGGACAAGGGGTCAACCAGTCGGGGCTGAGCCCTTTGGCAACCTTGCAACCCGCGATGCAGACGTGCATGCAAGCCATTCGAAAGGACTCCAGTTTAAAGAAGCGCCTTTCTGTTGTGCTTCGACAGTATTCAGAAGAATTGAACTTGGTCGCGTCGGAACTGGCTGTGGAATTGGATCTTGCTACGTCTGGTAGCGATGACCGTGAATTTTCTGACCGACGAATTGCAGTTGCCGTGGTGACGTTACTTCAGGAAGTCGCCCGCCACGGTCGACCATTGCTGTTGCTGATCGATGATGCTCAATGGGCAGACGACCTGACGTTGGTGATTTTGGATTGTTGGCAACTCACAGATCCAACCAATGCATTGTTGGTTGTGGCAACGAGGCCAAACGACGATCTCCTCACTCGCCTACGTGGTAGCGTAAACCCCGATGTCGAACTGTCTTTGAATCCCTTGGAACGAAATGATTCCGACCTGCTATTGCAATCAATGGCAGGGGCCTTACCTGTTGAAGTGGAGGACGCTGTTTGGGGAATGGCGGCGGGGAACCCGTTTGTTTCCGCGGCCGTGCTTCGTGGCTTGGTTGAAGGGGAAGCAATTCGCCCGTCAGACACAGGCTGGAAAGTCGATCAAGAAAATTTCAATGATCTTCAGATGTCCGGCGAAGCTGTCGAGATTCTGAAGCTAAGACTTGTTCGTTTGCCGTTGGATTCACAGCGATTGCTTGCGATTGGGGCGGTTCTTGGCAAAGAATTTAATATTGAAACGGCGGCATTATTGGCCGATGTTTCCTACGAATCTGCGATGCAGCAGTTGGCTCCTGCAAGTGTGCTGCATCTGATTTGGGAACGAGCAACCGACGGCCTTTGTCGATTTACCCACGATCAGATTCGAGACGCCGTTTTGGCGTCACTCGAACAAGACGAACTGGCTCGCATTCATCGCTTGGCAGCAGAACATTTGTTAACCAAGCACCCCGATCGGAACTTCGAGATTGCTTGTCACTTTGATGCAGCCGGACTTCCTGAGCGAGCTTTCGCGCCAGCATTAAAAGCTGCTCAAACTGCTCAACAGCGTCACGCGATTGGTATCGCAGAACAGCAGTATTCGATTGCCTTAAGATGCTGTCCAGATGATGCTGCGTCCGAACTCTTCCAGATCCTAGATGGTCTTGGGACCGTTTTGATGCTGGGGGGACGCTATAACGATGCCGAACCCGTACTCCAGCGAGCCTTGCAAAAAGCAGATTCCGTCATTGATCAGGCGGAAGTGAATCTGAAGCTAGGAGAACTGTATTTTAAGCGAGACGACAAAGCCGAAGCCGTAGCGAGTTGGGAGGCTGCTTTAAATACGCTAGGGGGCCGGTTGCCTCGAGGGTGGATGGCTCCTTTTGCCACCTTGCGTGAGATTGCTGTGCAAAGTGTGCATACCATGTTCCCCAAACGGTATGCGAAAAACACGCTGCCCACGATCACTCAGCGAGAACGACTGCAATGCCGACTGTATAGCCGTTTGTCATACGGTTATTGGTATTTGCGGGGAAAGATGGCTCTGCTGTATGTTCACCTACGCGGCATGAATCTTGCAGAAAGCTATGCTCCCACTGCAGAGGTTGCTCAGGCATGGTCTGAACATGCTCCCGCGATGAGCCTGATTCCGTTGGCTCAGCGAGGAATTGAATACGGTAAGCGTTCGCTGCAATTTCGAACTCAAATCGAAGACATCTGGGGCCAAGGGCAGTCTCTTCATTTCCTTGCCATTGCAATGTATGCCGCAGGGCGTTTTGAAGAATGTATCGATGTTGGTCGCCGCAGCGTACGAATTCTGAATCGTGCGGGCGACTTCTGGGAAAAGCACATTGCCCAGTATCAGGTGGCCGCTTCGTTGTACCGAATCGGTCGTCTTTCAGAAGCTGTCCAAATGTCTCGGGAAGCCTATGACAGCGGAATTGCCGTGGGTGACGAGCAGATCTGTGGCAATATTATTGATGTGTGGTCTCGAGCAACCAAAGGAGATCTTCCAGCTGACATTGTCGAAACCGAACTGCAACGCCCTCGAGCCGACGTGCAAGGTCGAGCTCACGTGCTTTTGGCTCGAGGAGTCCAGTTACTTGCTGAAGAACGTATTCAAGATGCCGTCGATACGTTGGACGAAGGAATCAATATTTCCCGCAAGGTGGGAATTGTCAATTGCTACACGTCGCCTTTGTACGCATGGAAAGCCACTGCGCTTCGAGCCGTGCTGGAACAACAGTCTCCTTTAACTCGTCGTCGCCGACAGATTACCATTCGACTTCATCGTCGAGCCGCATGGAGAGCATTGGCGATTGCCCTTCGTTTCCGCAGCGACCTTCCTCATGCTCTACGAGAAGTTGGCTGGGCATACGTGTTTCAAAATAAGATTCGTCGAGCGACGTTTGTTCTCAAGGCAAGTATTAAAGAAGCAGAAAAGCAGGAAGCAAAGTACGAACGTTTGCAGAGCGTAGAAATGTTGCGTCGCATGCAAATGGAACTTGGTGTTGCTAAAGCGAAAGAACGATTGCATCGAGCGGAAGAAGAACTTGCCGCTTTTCATACCAGTCAACTTCCTAAAATCAAAGCAACATCTGTTTCTCTTGTGGACCGTTTTTCAGCCCTACTGGAATCCGGGCGAAAGATCGCTTCCACCCATGAGTATCAAGATATTCTGGCTGCTACCATTGCAGCCAGCCATAAGTTACTTCGCAGTGACGTATGTCGAATCGTCGCAGTTGATGACAATGGTCAGCCGGAATCTGTATCGGACGGTCTACGGCCATTTGTTGTCGAAGTTCTGAAGGTAAATTCCGCTTTAGCTGCGGAAAATCCAAGCCGAGAGTTCCGGTCGCTCCTGCTGTGTCCGATCGTCGTGCGAGGGGTGACGACCTGTATCTTGGTGGTTGGTAACACTGAAGTTCGAAACCTGTTTGGTGAAAATGAATGCCGCATCATTACCTACATCACCACGATCTGCGGAGCATCCTTAGAAAACGCAGAAGGGATGATGGATCTTCGACAGTTAAATGAAAACCTAGAATCCATCGTTGACGATCGCACAGCAGCTGTTGAAGCTCGTTCACGAGAGCTACAGAAAACCGCAGAAGACCTGATGGCGACTCAAAGCGAACTCGCTGATGCTCGCGACGCCGCTGAGGTTGCCAACCAAGCCAAGTCAGACTTTCTTGCTCATATGAGTCACGAAATCCGAACACCGATTGGTGCCGTCTTGGGTTTCACTGAACTGATTATGAATTCCGAAGACTCGCTGACAAGGCAACAGCAACAACACCTTCATCGAGTACAAAGTAATGGAAGCCATCTTCTGCAACTTCTGAACGATCTTTTAGATCTGTCCAAAATTGAAGCCGGGCAGCTCACAATAGAAATCATGCCTTGCCGTATCGTTCCCTTGATGTCAGAAATTATTGCGTCGTTGGAATCACGGGCTATTGACAAAGGACTCGCCTTAGCCCTCATTGCGACATCAGATCTCCCAGCGGAAATTCAAACTGACCCCACTCGCTTACGACAGGTGATCACCAATCTGATCAGCAATGCCATTAAGTTTGCAGATGAAGGCACCGTCAATGTTGTGCTGGAGTGCCCGTCTGAACATCAGCAGTTGGTGATCCATGTCAGCGACACTGGCGTTGGGATTCCTGCCGGCGTTCTTGAATCAATTTTTGATCCCTTTCAACAAGCCGACGAAACTGTTAATCGAAACTATGGTGGTACAGGACTGGGACTTCCAATCAGCCGAAGATTAGCTCAGGCTCTTGGAGGAGACTTAACAGCAGTCAGTGAAGAAGGTTGCGGTAGCACTTTCACCACAATCGTTGACCCCGGTGAACTTCAGCGTTCGACATTCTCGTCGCTTGAAGAACTCAAGCAAATTCCTGTTGCCCCCCAAGTGGTCTCTAGCCATCGTGTTGATCTGGGCGGTTATCGTATCCTGGTCGCAGACGACCTTTCTGCGAATCGGGAGTTCCTGCGGCATACGATTGAAAAAGCAGGAGCCACCGTTGAATGTGCGGTCAATGGCCAAGATGCCGTTAATCGTAACCGAACGACTGACTTCGATTTGATTTTGATGGACATGAGAATGCCCGTCCTTGATGGCTATTCTGCTGTTGAAATCATTCGTCGCGAAGGAGCCACCTTACCAATCATCGCGTTAACGGCTAATGGCCTTTTGGAAGACGAAAAACGGTGTCGAGATGTCGGCTGCACAGATTACCTGACCAAGCCAATCACGATGGATGACCTGCTGGTAGGAGTCGCTCGAAATCTAAAAATCGAACAACCCCATCTGGTGGAACCTGTCACATCGCCGCCGACAAAGCAAATTGACCTCGATATTTCGGATCGAAACGCACCGAATGTGCGAGCACCTCAAACCAGTCATGTTTTACCTGAAATCACTGATGGGTCGGAACAGGGAGCAGGGATTGTGATTCCCGAAGATCCTTTCTTCCAAGAACTGTGCATTGATTTGATTCAACGAGTCACAGAAGCGATTCCAGGTTTATTTGAAGCCATCGACAATTCAGATATGGATGCAATTCACGACCAAGCTCACTGGATGAAAGGCACTGGTGGTACCGTTGGCCTGCCTTCAATCACTCTGCTTGGTGCACAGCTGGATAAATTCACTCGAGCAGGCAACCTTCCGGCAGCTCGAGAAACAGTGGAATGTTTGCAAAACAACATCTTGGGTATCGCGAAGGCCATCCAGACGGCGAACTCGGCGTAAATAACTTTAGATTGCTTTCAAGAGACATGTGCTCTTGACAGTCTTAGCTGTGCCACCTAACCAGCACAGACTACGCCGAATTCACGACCACGCCTTCCTATTTTCAACCGGTTTTCTGGGGGAATATCCACACCAACAATTGCGACCTACTTGGTGGGCAATCCCGTCTTTGACTTTACCTTGAAACCAACTGTCGGCGAATCGCCATTCTCACAGTAGGCTGATGTCTCATCGCAAGGCTAATTACTTCAAGACGAGGCATCATCTATGTTAGTTCAACAAGAAAGTGTTAACGTCCCAACGTGGGAAGAAGACTACCAAGATCGAGTGAACCCGACACTCATGACGGAGCTTCTTCGGACATCAATTCCCGTGTTGGCACATTCCGACTGGTCGATCACAGAGGTCAAAGAAGGGGCCTGCACATCGGTGCTTCCGCTGAATGCTCCCACGACAAACCAGCATGGCACTCATCAAGCGGCATTGATTTCTTTATCCGCCGATTACACGGGCGGATTGGCTTTAGCAACCTTGTTGCGAGGCGTGCCGCTTGCTGGCATACACCGTTGTAGCGAAGAAGAATCCGCATCGCTGTGGTTGGCTTCCATGAACGTTAAGTATAAAAGCCCTAGTTCTGGTCACTTGGTGGGCACATGCCAAGTGGATGCTAAAAAGGCGGAAATGATTAAAACTCGCTATCGTCGAGGTGATCGAGTTCTTGTGGCCTTGGATGTGGAGTTCCATTCAAATGGAGAACTGATCGCTGTTGCTGAAATGAAGTATTTCGCTCAGCCAACCATTCAGCTCACTCCTGCTCCGGGCAGCACGAATCGGTCTGCCCTATTCGGACATAAGCTCAAAGCGTCTGCTCGAATGATCGCGGGAGTACGTTCTCGAATGTCACTGAATCCTCGACTCACCGTGCAGTGTCCTCATGCAACGCACAGTGCTGGACCTCATGGGCAACTGCTTGCGAATCGATTAGAAGCGTCTTTGCCTCAGTTACCAGACATGGTGCTCGCCAGAACTCAGCATTGCGACGAAGCATTGAATGCGATGCAAAATGTCAAACAGGTGGTCATGTTAGGCGCTGGTTTGGATCTGAGGCCTTTGCGTCATGCCCATCGTGACCCCGAAATGATGTGGTTCGAAATCGATCTTCCAGAAATGATCGCCGAACGCCGTCGAGTCGTGAGCGACTTGCCCACGCAGTACCAAGACCAGCGAGTTCAACTGGAAGCAGACTTCCGTTGTGATGAACTCAAGGACGTGCTTGGGAAAAGCGATCGCTTCGATCCGTCGCTGCCAACTTTCTTTATCTATGAAGGGTGCTCCATGTACTTTTCTAACGAAGAAAACCGTGGCCTGTTAAAGCAAGTCCACGAACTGATGCAACATTCAGACAGTATGTTGTGGACGGATATCGTCAGTCAGGAAGTCGTTACGGGACGGACAAACGATCAAAGTGTTCTCTCGTTTCTTAAGGGAATGGAAGAACTTGGTGAAACATTTGTCTTCGGATTGGATGACCCAGAAGATTGGCTCAAGCAAATGGGGTTCAACAATGTGTCTTCGAGAAGTTGTCGTGAATACCTGCAGGAAAACGACCTTGTCTTCGACACCTATACCTTCTGCGTGGCCGGTGCCTAACAAGTATGAGCATCAGGACATCGTAAACCTTCACAGTTGATAAATGACTCGGAGCGGCATCCCTGAAAAGAGCAACTTAAAAGCTGCCTTCACTTGCGTTGAAACAGTGATGCTGCACTCCGCGTGTTTCGGGCCTTGGCTGTGAAATCATCCGCCTGAATGCTTACAAACGCCGGAAGCAATTTTGCTTCCGGCGTTTTCTATGCGCTCAAATAGAACGGCCACGTTCGTTGTCATTGCACTGATGCCGTCGCCTGATGACAGACAACCTGCGTTAGCCAACACACTCGCCCGCCAACACACTTATTCGCCAGCAATCACAAGCGGGGCTCGGTTCCCGCTGGCTTATCGGCGCGATCCGCTAGGAATAAGGTCAAACACAGCCTGTCGCGGGCAGGGAGGTAACAGATCTCACCCAGTCATCCACAGCAGGATCTTCCTCGAAAAACGGGGGATTCTTCTCCAAAACCAAGTTCTACCCGGAAAACCATGAACGTTTTCTGGTTCCGATGGTAATGATCGCACTGATTGTGCCGAATAGACAGTAGACCGATCTTTCTGTATTTGCCTGTTGCTTCGGCCATGAGATGACATATCAACTCCGAACAGTCCTTCCGATTTTCGCCATTTTGGCTGTTGTTCAATCCACAGCCTTGGGACAGGGACTCTTTATTACAGCCGCTGGACCGGTCAATCGATCCTTTGGAGGTGCAGGAACGGCGGCTCCGCTGGACGCGACAGGAGCCATGTTTCTTAATCCGGCGTCCATTACAGGGCTGAAACAAAGTGAACTCAGCGTGGGTTTTGCTGGGGTTCTTCCCAACATTAGCACAAGTTCATCCATTGCTGGACTGGGCGGCGGAACGACGTCTGCCGAGCCGGGAGTCACACCGCTCGTCAATGTTGGCTGGGTGCATCGCCCGGAAGATTCAGATGTGATTTTGGGGCTCGGTGTTCTCTCCGTGGGAGGATTTCGGACGAACTTTCCTGCCAGCCAAACGAATCCTGTGTTTCTACCTCAGTCAAATACCCCCGGAGTACCGGGAGGCCTTGGACAAGTTCATACGGAGGCCGCCTTCCTGCAAATTGTGCCCACTGCGGCTTTGCAAGTGACCGACCAGATTTCCATCGGAATTAGTCCCACTGTGACCATCGGTGATATTACCGCAGATCCATTCGTGTTTGACGCACCGGATGATGCTGATGGCAGCGGCGTTCCTCGGTTTCCATCGGCAGTCGGTTCAAGAACTCAGTGGGGCGGCGGCTTTCATGCCGGCATCTACTACGAAGGCGAACAAGGTTTGAATCTCGGATTCTCCTTCAAAAGTACTCAGTGGTTGGAACCATTTACATTCAATTCCACCGATGAACTCGGACAACCTCGGCGAATTTCTTCGAACCTTGATTTGCCCATGGTTCTCTCGTGGGGGATTGGCTGGACCGGCTGGGACCGCTGGGTGATTGCCACAGACATTCGGTATCACGACTACGCAAACACAGATGGTTTTCGAGGGGCAGGCTTTAATCCCGATCTGTCTGTGGACGGACTGGGCTGGGAAAGCGTGGTGTCAGTGGCCACTGGAATTCAATTCGAAGCCAGTGAAGATCTCAAGCTGCGAATCGGATACACCTACAACGAAAACCCGATTCCCGATCAGCAATCGTTTTTCAATGTGGGAACTCCGCTCACCTACGAGCACGAAATTCACGCGGGAGCGTCTGTGCGAGTCAACGATTCCGCGTGGATTCACTTTGCGTATACGTATTACTTTGAAAGCAGCATTTCAGGGCAGATCGTCAGTCCCTTGGGAGCCGTACCTGGGTCAAACGTCACCAACACGACCGATGCCCATATCGCTGACGTGGGCCTAACGATCAAGTACTAAAAGTCCAACGCTGCCGCGAATGGCTCACGCCATCAAATTGGCAAACTGTCATCAATCATCGCGCCTCGGAAGCAGCTTTCTGTTGCTGCAATGAGGCAACAATGATTTCAGCATTCGCCGCATGCGGCCCCATCACACAAGCCGCTTCTGGAAGTGACCCAGAGACGGCTTAAGTGAGCCGAGTTTGGCAAAATCTTCGTTCTGGATGATGCTCGCTTCTTAGTGACCACTCTCATAAGCTTCCACTTCGATCGCACGAACGGCCTGCGCCCTTTTGGTGAAGAGCATAAACGGTAACGTAGGCACAGAAAGAGGGAGCACACCACTTAGCACTGGCATGCCTTCCCCCTGAGTTTGCAAACCTTTGGGTGTCTTCACGATGTAAGACTTGGAATCAGTCACGTATGGCAACAACGCTTGAGCCGACGGAAAGTCGAACAGGCTGATGTCGAAACCTTCGTATTGAACATTAGAGAATACGATCTGACCGACCCACGGAGTGAAACCGTATATCTGAGGCAGCAAACTTTTCATCTGAGCGGATGTAAAGACAACCGTGTCGCCATCTGGTCCTCCAGCAAAGTGATCACCAAACGAACTCCAGCTGTCGTCTTTCAGACGCCGCAAACGAGACTTCAATGGTTGAGGGTGCAGTGCGAACATTAAGTGAGTTTCAGTCAGACACCACGCCGGGGCAACAGGCACATCATCATCACCAATGGCGTTGATCATGAAGATTTCCGTTTCCATAAACTGATGTCGCATCAGTTCGGCTCGTCTTGGTCGATGTGCACGTTCACCAAGTTCACGGTTCAGCGCATCGGCAACAGCATTCATGGCAAGCGCCGCTTTTTTCTTGTCTTTGATTTCAATGGTCAATACGGGACTGGATGCAACCCAACCACCATCTCCCGGTGAATTTGAAACAGTAATCACCTGATCAAACGCAGCCAACACGTCCGTTCTAAAATTCAATCCCAGAGCTTTGTCTGCTGCTGCTAATACTTGATCGATATCGTCTGCTGCATTGGGATCAACTCCGTTCAGGAAAGCTTTGGCTTCAGTCATGATTGTCTCGATGTCAATACTGGCCGCCAAAACAACATCGCTGTCATCGGGAACCATCGCAAAGTCATCAGTCGTGATTCCTCGTCCGGATAGCAGCGCCATCAAGCCTTTGTCTCCACTGACTCCCTTAACCATGCCGCGTCTGACACTCTGCCCGTCAACAATTCCTGCGACATTCATGCTCCACTTTGCGCCACTTAAACCAGCCATCCGCAGGCCGGAAGTAACCATGGCTTCCTGCCCAACCCCAACCAGCTTGGCGATTTGTGGTAATCCGTTTTCGATATCCACAAACGTAATCAGCCCTGTTCGATCCATTCCCAATTCAGTCCATGCTGATTGAAAGCCTGCGTGATTGGTCATGCCGCCAGATTCTGCCGTCAGGCGAGCAACAATTTGGTCAACCGTATCTGGGCCGACTCCCACAATGATGTTGTTGTTGTGACGATGCAATTGAACGGTAACTGGAGCAGGAAGCGGCAACATGAAATGGTCAAGCTCTTCCAGTTCCACACGCATTCCTTCTTTTAGAAACGCCTTGATTGTTGAAGCGATGGCATCGGCTTCGTCACCACCATTGATGACCAAACCTGCTTGAATTGGATTCAGCATGGCAACTGGATTCGGTACATCAGCTTGCTCAGCAGCAGAATTCAAGCTCATAAAAAAACAGCCTGGCCGACCGCTTAATGTCAAAACAAATTCTGGGAGTTCTTTGAATGCTCCACTGTTTGCTTCTTTGCTGATGGCTGCTTCAGTGGCGGCCTGTAGCTTCGCGATGAAGTGCTTGATCTCGGGGTCAGCGATCAGTCCGTCAATGCCGGGCGCGTCTACTTGACCTTCACCACGAGATGCCCATTCTGTATAGACAATACTGTCTTCAGATGCAGCATAAACAAGATTGGGGTCGCGGTCGCCCGGTGGAAGCCCCAGTAGCTGACTAAATGGCCCGCCCATCGACAAAACGACGAAAAGCAGTTCAATGAAACCTACGGACGACGCCATAATTGTGACCTTCAGAAATTGAGACTATCGAAAATTTGGTTGTGCAGGAGTTCGAACGTATCAGTTGTTTATTGCGCCGGATCTGCAAATTTCGAGTGAATGACAGAAATTCGCGTCGCCGCAGCAGACTAATGAATCTTCAGTCATCGGCAACCATGAGCCAACCTGCCGGAAGCATTTTTTCATGGGATTCCGATAGGGCACAGCAGATTTCGCTTTGACCTTGGGGCAGCATGAGCCTTGCCGGATGCTCTCTCGGCTCGCGATCATCGAAAGCAACCACTCGTGTCGTCGTGGTAAAAAGTGCCAAGCAAGATACTGCATGACAGGCGACTGGTTGACGTTTCGGAATATCGTTTGCGTGACTTGACGACGTGCAAACTTGCCATGCTGGCTTCAGAACACTTACTGAGATGACACCGGCAAGTGAATGGTTTCTGTCACTTCAAAGGTGCGGCCTTGGCCGAGCTGCAATGTCGCCTTGACGATTAACTGAGTCGCATTTCGAGCAGCCTGTTGATTTTCAATGGGAATTCGAACATGAAAACCAGATGACACAAACGCACTGGACCAAAGCTCTCGAGACTCTGTGATGGTCCACGTTCCCTCAGCCAATGGCGTCAGTCCAACACCATCCGACCCCGCTTGCACTCGAACGGAAAGCTGCCCCGCAACTTTGCGCAGTTCACCGTCTGTGTCCACCGGACGAATCACCAAGTGCAACACAGGCTGACCAGAATCCCATTGAATTCCTGACACCAGTTTTTGAATCTGTACCCCCGTCACACTCCCCCACGCAGCCAGCACCTCTTCTGGAATGGAACTCGTCCCGTCAGCAGGCAAGCCAGTTGATTGACTGACCATCGCAAACTGACTTCCAGACGGCGACCCGGTGGACTGAGTCCGATGAACGGCCAGTTGTTGGTCTTGGTCTTTCAGTTGCTGCTGCGAATCGGCAATCTGAGACTGAAGAGTTCTCACTTCAGCTTCTCGCCCTCGGAGTTCTTGTTCCAGCTTCGCAAAAGAATTCGCTGATTGACATCCACACAACAGCAATGCTCCAAGCACAATTCCCCCAACAGCCGCACGGCGGTCGTGAGTGAAAAGCTTTTGCTTTATCCGTGTTTTTGAGTGCTGGAAAATCAAAACATTGGGGCGGTGTAACGTGTTGAAATAAAACGGCTGACAACAGACCGAAAAGGCCATACCAAGCTGTCAAACGACCTGTTCAAACTACCCGATCCTGCTTTCCACGCAAATAGGAATTGGAGCTGGCACTTGCCTACTTAAGCACGCCGTTATGAAGAAACGGTATGCGTGACCGGTTTTCTGATGAACACAGGCAGTTTCGGCTGGTCGGCAGCCGCATTGATTGACTACGATTCGGTTTCGGTATTGTTCGTTTCAATCGTAACGGATCTGCTTTCTTACAAAGATACGGCGATGCCGATGATGTCATGAAGCCGCCACAAAGGCAGTGACAGGTCTATCAAGTGAAGAAGGAACTTCTACCATGCCATCTGTACCTGCGATTCAGCCGTTGCTACGAACCGTTTCAATCTGGTTTCTTGTGGCCGCCTTTTCAGCTTGTCTTGCCTGCCCTTTTTGCTTGGCTCCGTCTCAAACTTGGGCGGAAATGTACGCATCAGCAGACGTTGTCATTTGGGGCCGGCTCATCAGTTCTCATCCCGGCAACGACCGTAAGGCACCATCGTCCGTTGTTGAAGTGATCAAAGTCGCCAAAGGCGGTTCTCATGCTGCAGTGAAGCAAAAGATTCAGCTGGCGCTGCCGATCTTTGCCAAGGTCGATTCCACCGTCCTTTTGAAGGGCAGTTTTCAAGAAACGAACATTGCTGGAATGTCGGATACATTCGCCACCGATAGCAACGGTAAGGTGCTTGACGATCCTCAAGTGAAACAAGGCCACGGCAGCAGTGGGCTGAAGATCATTCCCGCTTCGACATCGAAAGTGATTTCCGCAGGTGATTCAACGGAATCACACCTTTCATTGGATTCCCAAAACTTTGTTTGGGACTTCGCAGAACCAGTTTCAACGGAAGCATTCCAATACATTACGACATCGCCTGACCTTGAAAAGCCATCAGCAGATCGTCTGTTGTTTTTTCTAAAGCACCTGCAACACAAAGACGAGCTGATTGCAGCCGATGCATGGGCGGAATTTGCAAACAGCAAATACGAAGAGATTGTGGCGATCAAAAAATCCTTACCGGCAGATCAACTCAAACAGTGGATTATGAATGTCGAATCGTCTCCTGAACGAGCTGGGTTGTACGGCATGATGTTGGGCCTGTGTGGCCGTCAACAGGACGTTCCCTTTTTGCTGAAACAGATTGGGCCCGGAGCACAGTCCGACGTCCGTTTTGGAGTCGAAGGGCTGATGGGAGGTCTGTTGGTATTGGCGAAGGATGAAGGTCTCGACTTTTTAGTTCGTAGCCGATTGGGAAATCCGAACGCGACAACAAGCGAAGTGTTTAACGCGATGTCTGCGGTTAAGTATGCGTGGGAATATGAACCGGACTTGTTTTCAAAAGATGTTTTGCGAGCCAGTTTACGGCCATTGTTGAAGCGAGAAGAATTTCAGGAAATCATTATCACAGACTTAGCCCGCTGGGAAGACTGGTCGGTCATGGCTGAACTCGTTGAACTTTCAGCAACCACCGACCAGGCTGGTGTCATTCGTTCGACCATCGGGTATTGCTGGCAGGCCGAAAAGGCAACCACCGCCACAGACGAACAAAAGCAACAAGCAACAAGCTTGCTCGCCGCCATCAAAGAAGCTCACCCCGCCGCCTATCGCAGACAGCTGATGTTTCGGTGAACGTGATGAGTGAGCCCATGTCTAGATGCATGGTGCTGACCTCCCCCTCCTTTCATATGCTGGAATCGATAAATATCGCGCTAAGCAAATCGAGTTTTGAAACCGACTGCTAACAGATCCACGATCAAACCGGATGGACCAGCGGTAAGGTGGTGTCATGGAAATGGAAGAGGCGACGTCATGGAAGAGGTGATATCGCTGTCTGGTGTGTTCACAAATTTTGGTTTGGGGTACGATCCATCTGTTGAACACACATCAAAACTGTTCCCGTCAATCGAACGTAGGCTGCTGATGTTTCGGAATTCGCTTTTTACAAGACCTGCTTTGGCCCTGTTATTCGTTCTGATCTCTGCTGGGGACAGGCAAAACGTACTTAGCCCAGTTGCGATGGGACAATCCCCCGATCGGTTGACCGAAAAACCAGTCGCCATCGGTTACGCAGTCGACCTGAGAGAAGAACGAATCTTTGGTTACATCAACAGTCTGGCCAAACGGCTTGATATTTCCCTTGAGGAAGGTTGGGAAGAATTCGAACCCGAAGAAAGCGAACCGTCTCCCGAACCACATGTTGACGGGGTTGCTTGGTATCTGGTTCAGGGGCTCGTACCTGACAATGATTTTATTACCTTTTGGGACGCCGACCGTAAAGACGAAGCGACGCGGTCTCTGAAGACTCAGGCCAAGGAATACGACGCTGAATTTAAAGACTTTGGTAACGACTGCTTTCGGATTGTGCGGAACTGGTCCCATGAGTTTGAGCCCGAAGAAATAACGGCTCAAGAATATGTTGATCGTCATCAAGATGCCATGGAGGCCGCTGTTGACCAAACGATTGCACTTTCCGTGATTGAAAAAGACGGAACACCAATGGTCAAGCAAACGACCTACCATCGTAACTTGTATCGATTTCACGACAACATGATGTTCAACGGGTATCGAGACCAGTTGTTTGACTTACAACTGCCTAGCCGTGCTGAATTGATGCAGGGCGCACGAGATGGCATGGCTCTCGGGGGCGATGCCTATTTTGATCGAATTCCGCAGGGGACAAAAACGTTAGGTTGGAATCTATTGAACGCCACCGCTGGCACAATGATGCAACAGCAAGACAATGAAGATGCTGCTGAAGCCGCCGTTCGCAGCACATCGATTCAGTTCGGGTTAGGCATCGTGAAGGCTGTGATGTTTGACCTGCAAGAAGGTCACGCTTGGGTTCGTTTGGCCAACGAAGAAGATCAGTCGATTCGAGGCCAACTGTTGCTTGAAACGAAGCGAAATGCTGACCTTCAAAAACTGTTAGAAACTGCGTCATCAGGAACCAGTCGTTTTGCCCCCATTCTTAAAGATGACGCATTCGCCACTTTTCATTCTTGTGTGAAGTTGCCTGAAGTCTCTCCTGTGTTTAAGGCACTTTCTGTTTGGATTCCTCAGTTTGTTGCAAAAGAGCGATCTTCAGACGCGGAACTTGTACAGGCAGCCCAAAAAGTGGCGATCACTTTCGCTGATCTTGCTGATGCGGAAACACTGGAAGTTTTATTAAAAGGTGGCTGGTCCGAAGAATCGAATGGTGTCTTTTATGGTGGGGTTCAGGTCGGTCATAATGAAGAACTTCTTTCAGCCTTGGCGACCTTTCTGAAGGCTGCAGCAGGAACTGACTTTGGCCCCATCAATCTGACTGAAGTGGATGACTTGCCCGTGTTGCACTTCAGTATCCCCACAGACATTCAGAAGGCACTGAGTGATATGCTGAGACTAAACCTGACAGACATTTATGTGGCTCATGGAGCGTCAAACTTGTGGTTTGCGGTGGGCAGTAAAAACGCGGTTCAAATGTTAAAGGTTTGTATTGCCAGATGTGAATCGGAAGCAGTTGCGGGACGAAGTCCCTTGATGTCAGTGGAAGTTGATAGTGAAGCCTGGTTGGCCTTGCCAGAAGACGACCCCGTGGGCCTGACTCGTTTCTTGCTGAACATGGATCAAGCGGAGCCACTGCTGCCGTTCGCTTATTTTATCTATGGCGATTTACCGTACGAACCCGGACTCCTTTTCGGACCCAAGCCGATGCCCTTGTTACAAAAGTGCATTGATTTGGGTGGCAACCACCGGATGGGCATGGTCGTCGTATCGGACCGAAGTGGCCTGAAAATGGATTTCGAATTGGGGGAGGTGAATGCGAACTACACTGTTGCGCAGATACTTAGAATGATCCACAACGAGCTGGGGCTGAATGAAGACCCTGATGATGAAGACCCTGATGGTGAAGACAGAGATGACTAAGCAGCATGGTTTCTGCCGCAGAAGTGCTCAAATGGTTCATGGCCGCCATACGAAAATTGCGATGTCTTGAACATTCATGTCAAGCCAATGTAGCTCATATTTGTTTGGCGGAAGCCTCTTGCGTACTCTCCCGACAGATCAGTTCCTGTCATTTGAAGTCATGCTCATCCTTGGCTCTCTTTGCTTTCCCTAAGTCAATCGTATTATGCCACTGCATCCTCAGGCTGCTCAGTTTTTGGCCATCTCAGCAACTCAGAATCCCGTTCCGTGGAACGAACTTCCTCTTGAGGAAGCTCGCCGAACATTTGAGAGTCTGACGCACGTATTTGGAGTCGGACCAGATTTACAACGAGTCGAAGATTTTGTCACACCTGATTCTACTCGCCTTCGTCTGTATCAGAAATCTGCCGTTCATATTGCTCCGGTTGTCATGTATTTTCATGGCGGAGGATTTGTCTTGGGCAGTATTGAATCTCATGACACCTTGTGTCGTCGGTTGGCGTTTGAATCTGGGCTGACAGTGATTTCTGTTGATTACCGTCGAGCCCCTGAGCACGTATTTCCTGCTGCGTTCGATGACTGCTACCGTGCGACGGAGTTTGTGGTCGGTAATTCGGATGAGCTGAATGTGGATGCCACTCGAATTGTAGTCGCCGGTGATAGTGCCGGAGGAGGCTTGGCTGCTGCTGTGGCATTAAAAGCCAGTGAATGCAATCAACTGACCATTCGTGGGCAGGTTTTGATTTACCCAGTTTTAGATTACAACTTCAAAACCAGTTCGTATTCGAAATATGCAACCAACTTTGGTTTGACTCGTGGCACCATGATGTGGTTTTGGAAGTGTTATCTGCTTGGCAATCAGTCGGATGTGCCGGCCACTGCAGAGCCCTATGCCGCCGTGCTTCAATCGGATTCATTTCACACGTGGCCGAAGACCCACATTCAACTGGCTGAATACGACGTTCTTCACGATGAAGGCCAAGACTTTGCAGAACGACTTGCCAATGCAAAAGTTCCTGTTTCAGTAAAGACGTTTGGTGGAATGCTGCATGGCTTTGTGCACTTTTCTGAACCCTTTGATGATTCGAAGGTGGCAATTTGTGACGCTGCTGATGCGTGTGTGCGATTTTCTGCGGACTAAACCGGCGGCCTGCGTTTCTGATTTGGTTTCTGTCACATTTTGCCGCACAACGTTTTGCCGCACAACATTGCGGAGCCATTTTTACCAGACCCCAGTTACTTAAAATTGGCCGTGCGACCATAACCAGCTTGACGAAGGTCGTACGAATCGATTCCAATAGATGGCTCAAATTCCACTGATTTCAATAGGACACAGAAGTCATGTCGACATCCGACCGGCTGACAAACATGCCTTTAGTTGACCGTTTAAAGCTGGCCAACTATCTGACTCGAGAACTCAGTGAGCATTTAAAGCAAGCGTATTTGCCCACTGCTGCGGCTCTTAGGACGGCGTCTCGCCATATGGATCCTGATGACGTCAGCGACCAAGAAATTTTAGACTGCACCTTTGCGATGCTTGAAGCAGAGGACTTTACGGCAGATCTTTACAAGAAGTTGACTGATTGCCTGCAAAGCATTCGTGAGGATATGCAAGGCATCTTGCACGTCGAATAGGTTTGAGATTAGACAAACTTTGTTTGTCCCGGAATGGCGACGGCCGGAACAGGAACTTCACCCCATTCGTAAGCTGCTGGAGACAGATCTTCTTGAGAATTCAGGGCTTGTTCCCATGACAAACTCTGGCCCGTGTAAGCGGCCAAGCGACCGCTGATCGACATCAGAGTGCTTTTGCACATGTAGTCACCATTGTTGATCACATTGCCGCTTCGAATTCCCGCGAATAATTCGTCGTGTTCAATTTGATACATGTCTCCTCCAGCACCTTTGAACTTCCAGACTTCGTTGCCACTGGAGTCGAAAATGCGATGCTTCATCAAGTCGGCACTGCCTTCGCTCCCATAGATGAAGTCGGAAACTTCGTTCTCGCAGTTCTTCCAGTGGCGGCATCGAGCAAATGCTTTGACACCATTGGCCCACGTGTAAACTACGTTGAAGTGATCGAAAATGTTGCCGTACTTTTCGTGTGTCCGCACTTGGCGGCCACCGCTGCCCGAGATGTTAACTGGCGCTTCGTCTTTCATGGCCCAAAGCATTTTATCTAAACTGTGAATGTGTTGTTCACTAATCAAATCTCCAGACAGCCACGTGTAGTAGTACCAATTGCGCAGTTGGTATTCCATTTCGTTTTGACACTCAGTTTTTGTTTTTCGAGGATCCCAGACTCCTCCCGTCATGTAACTGCACTGGAGAGCAGTGATTCGACCAATTGCTCCTTCATGCACCTTTTGCATGACGGCCTTCTTGCCATGGTGGTAACGCCAACAAAGTCCGCTCACCAGTGATGTGTTTTGAGTGGCCGCTTTTTGAGAGGATTCCATCACAGACCGAAGGCCGGGGGCATCCACTGCAACGGGCTTTTCACAGAACACGTGTTTGCCTGCATCGACAGCGTATTTCAAGTGGCGTGGACGGAAATGAGGCGTTGAAGCCAGACACACGACATCGCAACGATCAACGACTTCTTTGTATGCATCGAAACCTGTGAAACATCGGTCTTGGGATACAGTGACTCGTTGAGGTTCGCCATCCTGGTTGAACTGTCGTTCCAAGCGACGACGAGACATCTGCAGCCGATCATCAAAGACATCCGCCAGCGCATGCAGTTCTGTTGCAGCATCGGCCTTTAGTGCCTGTGAAGCCGCACCTGTGCCTCGCCCACCGCAGCCAATCAATCCGACTTTCAGAACGTCACTGCCAGCAGCGTGAAGCCCTGCTTGTAAATTTGCAGCTGTGGTCACTGCAGTCGCTGCTGCGACTGCAGTTGATGTTGAAATAAATTGTCGTCGAGTGGCGGGACGCGTCATGAGGAAGGCTCCAGTGTTGGAAGAAATTGCCTCTTGAGTGTGACCGTCCTGATCTGAGAATGCAACGATTAATGGAAGAGGATAAGGGATACCAGAGGCGCAGTTGCATCCCATTTTGGCCAGCGCGCACTAAAAACGGCGGACCAAAATTGGTTCGCCGCTCATTTGTTCAGATCAAAAACAGACACTCAGATTTGTTCTTGTCACTTTGGATGATCTCGTGATCGATCAAAAGAGGAAAATTAGTATCCACCGATCGTACCAGAGCCTCCACCGCCCTGAAGACCTTCCTCTCGTTCCTTGCGACGCTGACGAGCTCGCTCACGAGATGAAATTCGCTTTTTGGGTGCCCCTCCGTTGAAGAACGCCCCAGAAGCCGAACTGCCTCCTCCTAATCCCAGTCCGGCGGGGGAATCATCATCTTCGTCGTCTAAGTCGCTAGCGCCGAAGAATCCTCCGTCACCGTCAGGCTTATCTTCCCAAACACTGTAGGTCTGGAGAATGAATTCTTGTTCTCTTTTGTCAGCCAAAAGCTGACTCGTGTTGTCGCCAACAGATCTCAAGAAAAGAGCACCATCTTCACGAATCAAAGTGACTTGGTTTTGGATTAAGGATTGGCCTCGTTCCAACTTTCTTAAAATATCGGCGAGTTCTGGGTGATCTGAGCTACTGATTCGCTCCAATGATTCCGCGTCACCCAACACAGCTTCGGTTGCCAAAAGCACATCCTTGGTGGTTAAGCTTTCGTTGCGAAGGTCCACGACCTTCATCAATTTCTTTCCTGCGACAGGCAGCCCCATGGCTGTCTTTACAGATGCCAATACTGGAAGGCCTGTTTCCGTGGTATCTGTGTAGATGCTCATCACGATGTTTTCGGGGCGCCTAGGTCGGGCGTCAACTTTCTCAGCATAGGTTCGGTATGCTGCAGGTACACCAATCGCTGGACTCACTTCGCTCCACGCGGAAAGTAGCTCGGGCTCTGTGGCCATCGAGGGATCTTCAAGTTGGTCGAGGCCGATATTTAGGTTTGGGTTCCGCATTACCAATCGCACTCGATATTCATACTGGTTGCCACGGTCGACTGTAAAGTCCATAAATCGAACCAGCAGCAACCGATTTTCTGCTGTGGCGTTGGCCTTGTCTAAAAAGTTCTTTTTGTCGGCTTCGGAAAGTTCTCCATCGTCGTCGCTCAATTGACTCTCAAAGTCTTCGAAATCGTCTTCTTCAAAGTTGGTGTTTACTCCCTGATTGAAACGCAGGTCGGAAGTACTACTGGAAAATTGAGAGAACCCTTTTTCTTCGACATTCAAAGGCAGGTTTGACCGTTGCTCTTCAAACTTCGCAAGCATCTTCGCGTTATGCTGATCGATGAGTTCTGCTTCCCATGCCTTCACTTCAAAGTTTTCGACTAACGGATGAGACACTTCTGACGCTTGCCAAGTGCCTGTGCCGCGTCGAGGCAAGGGCATTGTGATCGTGTTTCGAGTCACGGCTGGACTGACGACATCTCGATCAAGCCCGAGACTGTTTTCTAAGATCTCGCCAAGGTCTTCGGACGACAGGTCTTCCCAATGGGACCATTCGGGGAGTGCTACGCTTCTTTGACGTCGTTGCACTTGAATGTCTGTGTATTGAATGTGCTGCTGAGCCTCTTGGAAGTCAGTTCCCAGCTTCAAGGCTTTTCGAATTTCGGCACGCTGTTCTTGAATATCGACGACATAACGAACGGATACACCAGCTGAAACTCGGATCCGCTTTTCCTTCGACATCAAGTCTGTACCCAATTGTTCTGTTCCGGCATCGTAAACATCTCCCGGATCGATTCCTGGGGCTCCTGCGCCGTAACCATCTGCTTCCGCTAACGTTGCTTGTTTATTCCGACCAAACTTTGCTTCGAGTAATTGGTCAAATGCGTTCCCTTCGACCTTGGGGGTGATCGCATCTTGAGGCTCTTTGGCGATCATGATTTTCTCAGGAGGCATGGCCAGCGGGAAGGTGATAAAATCGGCTGTTCCTTCGATTGCAGCAATGACAGTGACCATGCTGCGTTTTTCAAGAGACGCTTCATTGGATGGGTTGAAATCAGCAATCGAGAAATTGCCCGCATCCACCTTGTACGTCGTGTCCACAGCCGTCAGGTCTCGGACGTCTTTGATTTCAAGAAAGGCCAGCTTTTCGGCTTCAGGCCATGCGTTTTCACGATCGCCGATTTTCTGTTTGCTTTTGTTGGCTGTGACTTCCACTTGGCTCGCGTTGTCGGAGTTAGGAACCCACTGAGCCGAAGACAGCGCCAGAAAACCAAACAACACGCAAAACGCAGCCAACAGCTTTTCGCCATGTGCGATAAAAAGAGCTTTGATTTTATCCATGAGGACTCTCCTAAAGTTCTGCGAGCTTGGTTCGGTCACACGAACACAAGATTCAATAACTGACGCGATGCGTCAAATGATTTGGTTATGGGAACGGTATCACAACCGCGACTTACTTGATGTGAAACATGCACTGAATGCATGCTTCATATCACTTCTTGGTTTCATCAATTCAGGTCATCTTCAAAGCCACGGTGAATGTTGCACTCTGTGCAGGTTCACGTT
>CAYTUE010000015.1:0-10908 GCA_964441085.1 uncultured Planctomycetaceae bacterium | reverse complement strand
AATGGTGAGACACACTAGAGACCAGCGGCTGCCTTTTCCATGTCTTTGCCGTCGTCCATTTCCTTGCCTGGTTCCATGTCTTTGCTGGGCTCCATGTCTTTGCCGGGTTCCATCTGTTTATCGCCGTCCATTTTCTTTTCCATTTCCGCTTCGCCAGCACCAGTATTTGGTTGCCCTGTTGAATTATCCATGTTCTTGGTGGTACTGCCATCTTGTGCCGTACCGCCTGCCGTGCTACCACTGCCATACGCACCACCCTGTGTATCGGGATTTTGTGTGCCGGGATTTTGTGTATCAGTGCCCTGTATCTCAGTGCTTGGCTCATCAATGGGAGGAAGCCCTGCTGCAGAATCGTTTGATTCTGATTGTGCGGCATCTTCAGCTTCTGCATCGGCCGCCTTTTCTTCCGGCGATTCGTAGATGGTCATGAGTCCAGCCACTCGAACAGTGGCAAGTAATTCATCTTTCATTGCATCATCAAAGATTCCGGACGCACTTGCTGACATCATCTTTTCTTTACGAGTCATTGGCTTCTTGACTTTCGCTGCTGAACCAAAACGGTTTCCTCTCAGGCCGTTAAAAGGGCTCTGCCCGAAACCTCCAAAACCTCTTCTTGTCAACCCTGCCCCATAACTGTCCTCAGTATCACTACTCAAGCGGTTTAAGCCACCCGCTGTTTGACCACCCGCGAAGTCCACATCAACTCGTACAATTTCGACAGGGAACTTTCCGTTGGGCAGAGACGTGAGTAACGTGGGAATGTCTCTTTGAATCATTCGAACACTCAGGGAAAAAGCGCGAGTCTTATACGGAAGTTCCTCTCCGTAATGAACATATCGGTTTTTCGTTGATGCGGCTTCTTGAGCAGCGGCGTCCGTTGATGCGGCTTCTTGGCCACCGTCATCAACGCCTAAAACGCCAATCGCACTTTCGGGATCAACACCGAATTCTTCTGTCAGCAGATCTGTGGTTAAATCACCTTGGAATGCAGTCCAGACACCGCTCGGTGCTCCATTGCCACCCGCTCCAAGCTCACCCAACCCTGTAAAAGTTCCAAGGGGAATATCGGCACCCTCGCCACCTGAGTTTTCACCACCAGCTCCAGCCTCGGGGTCACCACCTCGCAATTTTAATTGTAACAACGAACGAATTGGAGCCCGATCAATACGATCTGCCGACCCATTTGTTTCTGCAATCGCATCAAGGAGAGATCTGACCAACCAGATATCCTCTTGGGCATTCCAAATTTCCTGAGAAGTTGGGAGACGGTTTTTCCAAATCACCGGATCTTCGCGGGTAATGTCAGCCTGTTGAACGTCGACCAAGCCAAGCCCTGTTTCCAATTCGAACGGTTGAATCACGCTTAACTGTTCATCGAAATAATCGTTATACAGCGTCCGAAAAATACCTCGAAGGGACTTATCTGGAATCTGGCTACGGAATCTGAGCTGATTGATTTCGGCGCGAATTAAGTCCGGATAAACGCGAGCAGCCAGTTGCTGTTCCCACAGTTTTTTTGCTGATTCATCAAATGCTTCACGATGCTTTTCATTAAGATCTTCGGCCTTCTTGGTCCAGTCACCGTTGGGCAGCCCCATCACGTTTTTCTTAGATTCAGTCTTCGTGGTTTCAACTTTCGCCTTTTCGGTATCAATGCTTGCCGAAAGTGCACTGTTGGCTGAATACCATGCCCACATAATCAGAATCAGTCCAAGCCCGAAGAGAACCCAGAAGATTTGACGAATAACAGGTTGAAGCTTTTCCATGATAAATCTCGTTGTATGAGAGAGCGTTAGCGGGTTGCTGAAACGCAGATTGAAGACGGATAAAGAAGGGAAAGATCGTCGATATCAAAACGTAATTATTTAGAGACAACTTTCTTTCAGTGGCACCACAGTAAACAACAGTGATCGCTTACTCTGGTGGCGTTTCTTCACCTGTTTCTTCAGGGCTATCCTTTCGGTCGACTTCATTGATTGGTACGAAGGCAAACTGCACGACAAACCGAGTTTGGATGATTGTCCGACCTTCATCGACTTCTTCATCCACACCATCAATTGGATCTAGCTGCGGCTTGATGCTGTTGCCACCAAAATTGTTCCGCCCCCCACCGTAAGCTCCTGCAGTCGGGTTATAAGTGCCAGCACTGTAAACACCCGCTCCTCGATTTCCCGCCACGTTTCCTGTGGTACGACGCTGTTTGCCATTGGGATTAAATTCGACTGGACCATCTTCGTGCCAAACCAGCACGGGGTGACTGATCCCCATTTGCCCAATCGGAGTACTGGTTCCGTCGCCGTTGTCGAGTCGCCACTGTCGTAAGTTTTCGACCAAGGTGTCGTTCACAAAATTGAAGCTGATTTTCTTGTACCATTCGCGCCCTTTGTCTGGGCTTTGATGGTTGTAAAGATGGTGTCCTTTGAGTGTGACAATATAGCCTTTGCCTTCTGGAACAACTTCTGCGTCGTCTGCCAAAAAGTCTTCTGCCTTACCGCCTTCCACTAACGCCTTGTGCCATTCTTTTACGTCAGCCACTTTTTTGTGACTGAACTTTTCGATGTGTAACTGTGTCTTCAGTGTCACATCGGCGATGTCCTGGTCGTCGCCTACGACTCGAGGAAGACAATCGTTGATCGCCTTGATGAGTTCCAGCCACAACACTTTTTTCTGAAGTGGGGCAGTAAGCTCTTCAATGGCTTTTTTGTTGTTTTCGTGAGTCCCTTTGGCACCATCATAGGCCGCTTGGTTACCAGAGATTGTGGAATTCAAATCAGCAACAGCTTTATGAGCACTCCCCCAGCGACCTTCATCCACCGATCGCAATACGTTGGCGCTCAGGTAAGTAGAAACCCCAACCGTTAGCAACAGCCCTGCTGCCATGCCAACCGCCCAAGGCTTCTTGCGTCGAATGGTGCGTTCCACCACGATTTCTGGTGGCAGCAATGTTGTCTTGATTCGAGTTTGCTTCAGAGCCTGCAAGGCCAAGCCATAGGGCACAGCAAACGTCATCGCGTTGTCGACCAAGAGCGGATCGCTCAGCACGCCTTCGCCTGAGATGCCTCGAAAATCTTCTAGCTTCTTGACTTCATACTGCAAGTTTTGTTGAAGGAACTTTTGCAGTCCAGCCATTTTGAAGCCGTTGCCGACACCAATCACCTTCTTGATCTTCGCAGATCGATTCACGCTTCCAAAGTAGCCAATCGATTGTTGAATTTCCGTGACGACATCGTTGAACACCGGACGCATCGCTTGGAAGACGGCCTTGGGATCCGGAGCTTTTGTGGCATTGCACTTTAGGTGTTCTGCCTTGGCAAACGTGAGCTTCATTTCTCGAGTTAAAGCCCGAGTAAAATGGTTGCCGCCATAGGGCACATTACGAATCCACATATTGCGTCCATTAGACACCATCAATGTGGTATTGTCGGCTCCCATGTCCAAAACAAGGTAATGGTCGTCTGCATCAGGTGGATCTGCTCCATCAATACTGCGAAAGCCCAACACGTCGTAAGACAAATAGTTGTACAACGCAAGAGGAGCCACTTGAACCAGTTCGACTTCCAGTTTCTGTTCGATGAACGGCTGCATGGCTGCATAAACCAAGTCTCGTTTCATCGCAAATAAGCCGACTTCGGCTTCAAGCATAAAGCCGCTTTCTTCGACTCCACCACCAATCGTTTGGTAGTCCCAAACCACATCATCTAAGTCAAACGGGATTTGCTGCTTGGCTTCATAACGAACAATTTCTGCCACCTTGCTTGGTTCAACAGGAGGCAACTTGATGAACTTGGCCATCGATGTGTGTCCAGAAACACTAATCGAAAGCAGGTCTCGTTTGATTTTGTTACGACCGACAAACGTTTCCACTGACTGACGAATCAGTTCTTCAGGAATCGCATCTGGTTGGCTTAAGATTTTCGGGTGAGGGATATAGTCGAACGCAACGGCTCGAATTTTTTCACCCTCATCACCCAAACGCAGCTTAATCGCCTTCAGTCCAGCTTGACCGATATCGATGCCCCATGCACTGCGTGTGTCTGCCATGTCTATTCCTCACAGAAAGTGGGTGGAAATCATTCTTTGATCCCACATCACTGGCCCGTTGAAACTGTATTTTCGTTCTCGATCAAAATTTGAATCCGCAGCGATGGCCGAAATGAATGCCCTTCGCTTTGAATCCCCAACTTGTTTTCCCAGCTTGTTTTGCTGTCAACCTACCTGCCTGACGGGAGTATGGTCAACGAAAACGCCAATTTATGCAACTTTCAGACTCCTCCTAACTCCAGTCATTGTCGTAACCACCAAAATGATGCTGAACCGAGCATAAAACGAAGGTCCTAGCGGCCATTTCGCTGGTCATTCACGGAATGGAGTCTCTGTTTGACGCATCCTTCCGCATTTCATTGACGTTGTTTTTCAGGTCTTTGTTCCCGAGAAGTCGGAAAATCTGATTGGTCAGCTAGAATTCGGCCCTTTCACAGTCGATCGACAGCATCATTCAGATTCCTGCAACCGGCCTTTGATTTCGCTCCTTCCTCCATTTTCTGCGCACAAATGACTGACTCGGCCGAATTTCAGGATATTCGGATTTTAATCCCCGGCTATTCCATCGAAGATTTGCCCACCGATTTGGACGAATCCGAAGCGACCGGTTTGCTGAACGCATTCGCCGTCGCTTGGCATCCATGGTTGCTGAAACAGTCTGCTGGTTTGCCCGAAATTCATCAGGCCGAAGCCACAGAACTGCCCACCGCTCAACATTTCATTCTGATCCCGGAATGCAGTGAAAGCTGGCTTGGATCCGACTGGGAACTGGAACTTCAAGAAACAGAATCTCACATCTTCCACGGCTGTGAGTCTCGGCAGCAATGGCTGACACAAATCGAAGAACGCTACGCTGAATCCTTCCCGCCGATCGACAACGACCTTCGAAACGACTTTGTTGCCTTCGGAACCGCATGGTTGCAGGTGCGTTTCATGAGCCGTCGGATGCACTTTTTTGTGGATCCAGATCAGACTCAGCTTGAAGCCAGTCTCTTTGATGCAGCTGATGCAGCCGTCGCCGGAAAAACCGAAGTCGCCAAACGGCATCTCACAACCGCCTTCGAATGTCTTCTGGATTGTCGAGAACAGTTTTACCCAGTTGACTGCTACTTAATCGACCTGTGCCTGCCCACAGAACAATCCACAGCAAACCAATTGCATGATGCATTGGAACGCGATGGCAAGTTTTCTGTGCTAACCAGTGCCCAGCAACTGCATGAGTGGGTCTCCGACAACACGTCGTTGAACGAGCGCATTGACAACGGCATCAAAGAAAAACGGCTCAGTCTGTTAACAGGCCATTTCTTTGAACTGCGAACTGCCTTAAGCAGTTTAAGTGGACTGATGTCTGACCTATCCACAGGCGTTCAAAGTCTGAAACAGATTTCTCCCAACCTTCCTTTACATTGGGCTCGAAAACGATTTGGTCTGGCAGCTCATCTTCCCACAGTGTTGAAGTTGTTTGGATTTCAATCAGCAATCCATTTCGCGTTGGACGACGGAGTGTACCCAGACGACGAACACGCCCAATTCGAATGGAAAGGGATCGATGGTTCCGTTGTGCCCGCAGCATCTCGTCTGCCTCTTGCTGTTGATTCTGCTGCTGGTTTTCAAACCTTTGCCGATCGCTACAGCGAAAGCATGCAAGATGACACAACTGCGGTTGCTTTGCTGGCTCGCCTGCCGGTCTTGAATTCGCCATGGCTGACTGACCTAAAACGCACCAGCCAATACGCTCCCGTGTTTGGACAGTTCGTTACGTGGGACGAATACCAAAACGAAGTCAAAACATACGACCAACCCAAGGCGTTTTCGGCTGGCAACTATTTAAGCCCCGCTTTGATCAAGTCGTCAGTGCTAAAAACAGAAGCCCCCCTTTCGCGCCCAGCAGTGCTGCTGAAACTCCGCACTCAACTGGATTCCATTGCGTTTGCCCTTTGCCAAGTCGTCATGCTGTCTGCTGATGTCGAGAAGCTTCGGGCCGAAATTCGTCGCTTGGAACACAGCCTCAATACAGAAGAAGCGACTGGTCTAGAACAAAAAGACAGCTCAGATTCGATTGTTCAACAGGCCACACGTTTCCAGGCAATTGAGAGAGAAATCAACGCCTGCCATGCCACCGTGTTGTCTATGTACTGTTCTGCTTTGCCTCAACAGACGTCCGCTCAAAAGGGACGACTGCTTGTGAATCCAGCGGCCACTGCCACTGAAACCACTGTTAAATGGCCTGCGGACTGGAAGCTTCCGGTCAACACGGACAGCATTCAAGAAGCATGGGAACAAAAGCAGACAACCTACCTGAATGTCAAGGTGCCGCCGGGCGGTTTCGTGTGGCTCACAGAATCCACTGGCAAATCATCAGTGGTCGCTCAATCGGCAAAAGGTAAACCGCTTGCTGAACCTTGGCTTTTAAGAAACAAGTTCTTCGAAGTTCACCTGAGCGAAAAAACGGGAGGCATCGCGGGAGTTTATTTTCACGGTCAGCGAACAAATCGAGTCAGTCAGCAATTGGCTGTTTGTCAAGACCTTTCGTCCACGACGTATTCTACAAATGAACAAGAAGTCGATCCCTACCGTGCCGCCAGATGCACAGCGGCAACGTTGCTTGCATCTGGCCCTTGGCTGGGCACCATCGAAACAGAAGGTTTGATTCGTCAACCGGGCACCAAGCAGAAGCTCATTGGCTTTCGGCAAAAAGTATCCGTGGAAAGATCTCGCCCTGTCATTGATGTTGAAATTGAATTGGATGATGACAGCCAAGCGATCGAAGGCAATCCGTGGGCATCGTATTTTGCCTGTCGGTTCGCGTGGGATGACGAATCGGCAACTGTGTCACGCGGCCAGTTGGGCTGGCCTGTAAAGACAAAAATGGAACGCTTTGAAGCTCCTCACTTTATTCAAATCAAAGACAGCGAACAGTGCGTACAGATTTTAACAGACGGTTTGTCTTTTCATCGGTTGAGCGGCATGCGAATGCTGGATTCGTTGCTGCGAGTTGAAAACGAACCCACGACGACGTTTCGGTTTCGACTGTTGTTTGAAGAAGGGCGTGGTCAGCATCACGCAACCAGCTTTCTCACCCCCGTTTTGGAATACGACACGGAAAAATCAGTGCCCAGTCAGGCCAATTCCGGATGGCTGTTAGGGCTTTCTGCCAAGAATGTTGTTGTGGCCAGATCCGAAGTGCTGGCGGACGGAAAAATCCGGCTCTTGCTTCAGGAAACAGAAGGACGGCTCGCAAATTGCAAAGTTCGGATGGCAAAGAAAGCTGCCCGGGCAACCCAAGTTGTTGCGGAAGGTGGACAAATTGAAGGCCTTGGAACAGATTCTGATGAATTCGTCGTTCAATTATCTGCCTTCCAGTTGAAGCTGATTGAAATTGCTTTTTGAAACACTGAAAGTATGAAGATCTCGTATCAACGTATCTTGTGTCTCCACTCTCTTTTCACCTGAAGCATCCCCTGTAAACATGATTGTCACCATTGATGGTCCGGCTGGTTCCGGAAAAAGCACGGTCGCTCGGCAATTAGCCATTCGATTGGGGGTTCGCTTTCTTGATACGGGAGCCATGTATCGAGCCGTCGCATTGGCCGCGCTCAACAACAACATCGACGAAAGTAATGACGCCGCAGTTGAAGCATTGGCCAGCCAAGTTGAAATTCAATTCAGTAAAGATCAGCTGCTGTTAAACGGACAAGATGCCACAGACGACATTCGCCGTTCAGACGTGACGGCCATTTCTTCCATTGTGGCCGCTCATCCCGCTGTTCGCAGTCGCTTAGTTGAACTGCAGCGTCAGGTGGGACAAGCTGGAAGTCTGGTTACTGAAGGGCGAGACCAAGGCAGCGTGGTGTTTCCCACTGCCAAGTTCAAATTCTTTTTAACTGCCAATCTTGATGTGCGAGCTCGCCGCAGACACAAAGAGTTGGTGGGCAAAGGCTCAAAACTGACCTTGACCACAGTGAAGAATCAGCTGAGTCAACGAGATGATCGAGACGAAAGCAGAATTCATGCTCCTTTAAAGCCAGCCGAAGATGCTCAACTGATCGATACGTCTCATTTTACAATCGCCCAAGTTGTTGACCTCCTTTGCGACACAGTCACTGGAAACGTCAGTACACTGCCAGATTCTCCACCAACGCCAAATCCAGACGGCACGCGTCTGTCTTAACACGGTCTCCACGTGAGACTTCCCTCATTGGATGACGATGCAAGCAAGGAAATCAGGATGACAGACAGCGTCAAACGTGTTTTGATGATGACTCAGGAGCTTGCTTTTCGAGGCTCATCTGTGCTTGCTTTACGTTTGGCCAAAGGCTTAATGGAACGCGACGTGGAAGTGGTGCTTCTGTGTACTCGCCGAAAGATTACCGAAGCGGAACTCACCAAGCACCTTCCCATTCACGAGCTTCCAGGCTACTCGTTGCCAATCTGGAATCGCATCGTGAATCGTACAGTCATTAATCAACTGAAAGATTCTCCGCCCACTGTGATTCACTGCATTGGTCCTCAAATGTTGCAGCAGGCGGCATGGGTGAAGGCACAGTTAGACTGTCCCATTATTGTGAGCGTGACCGACCAATCCGAAGCAGCTCAACTGGTCACAGCAAGACGGATTGAACAAGTGAGTGCGATTGTGGGAGTCAGTCAGAGCGTCAAACAGGCACTCCCCAAATCGTTGGACGAAATCGAACAGCGAGTGATTTCTCCCGGTGTCCCCTTAGACCTTTCAAAAGCTCCGGAACAGATTTTAGGGGAAAACAAAGTTCCCGTGGTCGGCATGGTGGGGCCTCTTGAAGTGATGAAAGGCGGTTCGTTTTTTCTAAGAGCCTGCCATCGAGTCATCGAAGCGGGACAAGAAATTCGAATCATCATCACGGGCTCCGGACCAGAAGAACGCAACCTTCGACGGCTATCAACGTCACTCAATTTAGACGCCCATGTCACGTTTGTCGACGATGGGGCCGCCATGTCGACTTATCTTTCCGCCATCGATATTTTCTGCCTACCGTCTCTTCAGCAAGGGTTTGGCATCTTTCTCTTGGAAGCGATGGCTCTTGGTCGAGCTGTCGTGGCTTCGGGAGTCGGGGGAGTCTTAAAAATTATCAAGGACGGCCAAAATGGATTGATCGTGCCACCTTCCGACAGCCGTTCGCTGGCAGAAAAACTGCTGCTGCTTTTGCAGGATCAAAAGATGGCTCGCAAGATGGCGATTGCTGGCAAAAACGTGGTCGAAGATAACTTCACGATTGATCGAATGACGTCCAATATGCTGACTTTGTACGGCGATGTTCTTGATCATTCCGCAAATCACGTCACTTCGATTCCACTACACAAAACAGAAAGCACAACCGCGTGAAGGCAGAAATTATTGCCATCGGATCAGAACTGACCTGTGGAGCACGAATCGATACCAACAGCGTTTGGCTAAGCCAAGAACTGGCCGCTTGCGGATGGACGGTTCAACGCCACACAACCGTTGCCGACGATCAAGCAACAATGGTGAAGATCTTTCAGGACGCTGCAGCTCGCAGCCGAATTGTGCTTGTAACGGGCGGTCTGGGTCCGACTCAAGATGACATTACTCGCCACACACTGGCCGAAGCATTCGGTCAACGTCTGGTTCAAGACGATGCTGCCTTGCAGCACATTCAAGAACTCTTTCGCAGCCGCAATCGCGTGATGCCAGAACGCAACAAAGTGCAGGCTCTGCGTCCAGAGCATGCTCAGATGATTCCCAACGCTCATGGAACGGCTCCCGGAATTCTGATGCATCAAACAGAACCAGAATGCACCATCGCTGTGATGCCAGGGGTTCCTGCTGAAATGAAACTCATGTTCCAAAACGAAGTGCGGGACAAGCTTCCGAAGAGTCCTTTGATCGTGGAACGTTGTGTCATCAAAAGCTTTGGAATGGGCGAATCCGATGTTGAACGCTGTCTCGGAAACTTGACAGCTCGAGGTCGCAACCCTGAAGTGGGCATTACGGCCAGCGAGGCTGTGATTTCACTTTCGATCACGGCCATCGCGGATCGGACGGAAGAATGTGTCGGCATGCTTGAGTCTGTTCGGCAGATGATTCATGACCGGCTCGGGACCGCCGTCTACGGCGAAGGCGAAGTTCAACTTCAAGACGTGGTCATTCAGCAGCTAACACGTGCCAACCAACGAATTGCATTATTGGAAGGGACAACCACGGGAGGCATCATTGGGCAATGGATGACCGAATCGGAACAGGGCCAACAATGCCTTGCGAGTGGGATGCTGTATCCATCGGAGAGCGCCTTGTTGAATGTTCACGAAGCCACTGCGTCTCAGCAGTCGGAATCTGTCCAGCCGCCAGCTGAAACTGATTGGCGTCAGCTTGGTCGAGAACGGGCACACACGTTATTACAGTCTCAAATCGCAGACTACGTTCTTGTTTCGTCTCCCAGTCACCTGCGAACAGATTCCCAAGGGATTTCATGCCAAGTGGGACAAGTGCTCTTGGTTGGCCAAGGTGTCAGCCAAGAACAAGACGTCAGTATGACAGGCAATCTGGCGATCTTTCGTCAGCGAGCATCTCGAACTGCGTTGAATCTGCTGAGACTGCACTTGTTGAGTCAATAGCGTGACCGCAGTCGCTGCCAAGCAGTTTCAGCTGGCGGCTGGCGGCTGGAGAGATTCTTCGCAGTCGAGATTTCCCTGCTCTTTCCGCTTTGTCAAAGGCGACACCTTGGAGCGTGAGGCAATCTACTGGGAACACGAAGGCAATCGGGCCGTCCGCGTTGGTGATTGGAAACTGGTCGCCAAAGGCAAAGAAGTGGATCGCTCAAAGCCGGTTGAATGGGAGCGATACAATATCGTTTCAGATCGCAACGAAAACGT
>CAYTUE010000014.1:49022-56633 GCA_964441085.1 uncultured Planctomycetaceae bacterium | reverse complement strand
GACCACTTGAGTTGTTTTGGTTACGATTGAGTGGGCTGAAGTCCCGTCATTTGCTTCACTGGGGGATCAATCACCAATGTGGGATCGGGCCAACGGCCCGGCGGTTTGCTTAGGGGCGTTTGTTAATGCCGAAGAATTGTGCTCGCAATGCCCGCGTGTTTGAACTTTTTAATTGGTCGCAGCCGAATCGGGCTGCATGAGCATGGGCAGATCTCCCGCTTGGAAGTTTGAATCGTCGGGAGTCCATTCTTGGTCTGCTAAAGTGGCGCCATCGTTTTTGCGGCGATGAGCCAGCACGACGTCGCTGTATTTTCGAAGGGGAATGACGAGGGACTGATGAACAAAGCGTCGTCGTGCGGCAAAGCTTTGCTTGCTGATGTTGACTTCAGGAGCCCAAGATTCCATTGCTTCCAATGTTTTTCGAGCCACTTGAATGCAGCGGTCGACGTCCATCTGAGCCTGGGCGGCTGATGTGGGATCGTAATTTCGTCTTAAGTCCCACCGGCGAATCAGTTCTTGTAACAGTCCGTTGGCATGATCATATCGACGATTGGTTTCTGGCATCAGTTCGGGCTGTTTGGTGAGTTGCTCCAAGGCGGATGCAATTTGGTAAACTCCCGGATCAGCGGCCGACCCAAAATTAATTGTGTAAAGTCTGCTGCGCAGTTCTTGAGCGGGGCTGAGACTTCCCGTTGCTTCAAAAATTCTGACAAGTTCATGATGAGCGAACCATGTCATCAGGGGTTCGTGGTGAGTGATGATGTGTTGAAACTTTTTGACATCAGCAGGGTTTGTGAACCCCATTTTTGCCTGAGTTAACAGAGTTCCCAATTGAACAAAGTAGTCTTTACGAAGTTGATCTGCTGGGTCTGTTTTGCGAATCAGCTGACCGTCGACATAGCTTTCGATCGGTGGGCGAGGGTTTCGTTGCATTTCCATCTTCAACGATTTGCGGTACGCCCAAGGTTTATCTGGAAAGGCGGTCACAATTTCGTCTTCTTGAATCACTGCGGTGAAACGGCGAGCGTATTCAGCATAAGCTTTTGATTTTGGAGCGGCATCTGCAATTCTTAGCTGGTGCGGAGCAAAAGCCACTTTCAGTTCAGTGGCTTTGTCGGCCCAACGAGAAGCTTCCAGTGGTAATGCAAAAGCCAATTGGCAGCTTCGATAGCTTTCTGCTCTAGTCTGCGGCAGATGCTCGAACAAACTGTAAACGCCGTTGGTCTGAATCACGGGCAGTGCGGCAACTTGACTCCAGTCGAGGCCGGACAATGCCAACTGTCTCTTGACGTGCGACTTTTGCAATCGCGACAACAATTGCTTGTCCAGCAGTTTGTCTTTGGTGCAAGCTGCGATCAGTAAAAGTTCACCGGGTACGGTTTGAACGACAACGGCAGTTGGAAATTCAGAGCGGACCGTAGAAACCAAATGAACCATGGATTCAGAACCGAGGTCATATTGGCTAATTCGCTGGCAGTAGATTCCATCGGCTGTCATTAAACTGCGAATACGATGGTAGTACTGCTGATTCAGTTCCGGCAATCTCTGGCCGAAAATCGGGTTTGGCGAAGCGGAAATAACAACGTCAAAGCCACCTTCTGGGGCTTGTTGACGAATGGCCAAAGGGACGGGCATATTTTGGATGTCAAACCGAGGATCTTGATTTAATTCACTTCGCTTTTGTTTCCACAAATAGCGGCTCGCGATATCACTGAGCTGATTTGCACTTTGAAATGATCGCACGGTTGGGATGGGAAAGTTTTGGCAAATTTTGACTCCGACTCCAAGATCGTCGCCCATCAGCATGACTGCTTGAGGGCTATCATGCATTACCAGCGGCAGAATGGTTGATAAAGCATCAGCTTGAGGAATTGGGCTTGTGATCACGTTGTCAGACATTTGGCCTGACGGATAGCCGTCAATACGAATTTGAATCTGGTCGCCGTGGGTTCTCCAAACTGTGATTTCTCCTGCTGCTGTGCTGTGTTCTTCCAGCAAGCGATGGCTGTTGGATTCTTCAATCACGTCACGATCTAAGCCATTGCGATACGCATCAGTAGAGCGACCGGAAAATAACAGATGAGATGTTTCAGAAACTGGCAAACGACACATCAGCAGCAACAGAAAGACACTGACAGTCATCGAAGTAGGGGCCAGCCATTTTTGTGACTGTGGGTTCGTCAGCGAGGTGCTGTTCATCGCCGCTAAGCTGAACAAGATCAGACCAGTCATCCATTCAAAGTGAACTGAGCTACCAAAGGCAACAGACATCAGTCCTGCGGTCAGTCCGCAGCAAAGAAACGTAAACAGTTGATATGTGGTTGACTGAAAGACGGGGCTATCCGCGATGGCATCTGTGCTGGAATTTGACGGGACGCCATGTGATGATCGCAAGCTGCTCGCAGAACGAAACACGATCCAAAGCAGTACTAAAATCAAAGCGGGCTGGGCAGATCGAAGTGCTGTGATGAGCCAGACTTGAGCAACGGATGCATTTAACCAGAGATTGCCGTCAGCCAGTTTTTCGTAAAACATCACTGGGGAAAGCAATGCCAACACGGCAATCACTTGCGACACAGTTTTCTTAAGCGGTCGCCATGGCGTTAGGCCAATCAACAGCACGGCCAAAACGACGGACGCGTTCACAGTCAAAATATTCAGAGGAAACAAAGAGCTAAAAAGTCGGTAGGTCGCATGTAAGATCAAGCCACTGGACAATGCCAATGTGATTTCAGAAAGTCCAATTTGTCGATGAGAAGCTGAATTCAGATTGGAAGTCGTTGGAGTTGTTGCTGCTCCGTGATGCAGCTTCAGGCTTAGCACGGTGTTCAACACGCAGCAGGTTACGGGAAGGACAAACACGGGAAAATTCCAACTCGCGTGAGCAAACATCAAAGCAATGCTGGCGAAGCCAATGCTGGCCGCAAAACCATATTGGCGAGAACCGATTTGGAATGGCAGTGATTTCACAGTTCGTGCCATGATGGTTCGACACCAGCAAAGAATTGCTAGCACAGGAAGCACGACAAAGGCGGCTGGTAAAACAAATCCGAAAGCAATGGATGTGGTTGCCCAACTGCTGGAAATCGTCAGCATGAAATCCATCGCATCAGCCGCAATGGCACTGCATGCAATCACAATCAGGGCGGTTATTGAAACTGCTTTATTTGATGACCACACAGGCAAGGTCGATGCTGTGGCCAAGGATACAGCAACGGCAAGCACGGCCATCGTCAAGGAATAGGCTGACGAACCACAAATGGTCACCCAATTTAATGCCAGCTGAACCAGCAGCATGCCCATGGAGGCTGCAGAAAGTGCAGTCGTTGCCAGCGAAGTCCAGCGCTTTGTTCGATCAATCATAGCATCCTTGCCCTGTAGATAGTCTGAGGCGGACTTTAGCCGAATCTGGTAGTTTTGCTCAAGTCCGGCCAGATTCCCTTGGAATCCCGCAGAATCCAAGGGGGATGCTGCTTTTAAGTGACTTTGCTGGGCTTTGAATCCAGCGGAGTTGGAAATTTCTTCAAACGTTCGGTCTTCGTGTGCAGAATCGATTACACTGCAATAACAGACGAATTTTGAAGAACTTGCTGAGCGATGTCGGTATCAGGCGTTCTCTGAGCCAAAATTCACTCGGCCACAGAAATACGTTGCTGGAAATGCCAGCTTGCTTGCTTGCTCGCTCACGTAGCGTTTTATCGAAGAAGAGTCGATTTTAGATGCCAAACCACAAAATCATCGTGATCGAAGATGATCGAGAGATCTCGAACACCATTCAAACTGTCCTGAAAGCATCAGGTTACGAAGTGTATGCAGCCACCAACGGGAGCGACGGCAAAAACCTGATTACTTCGAAGTCGCCCGACTTGGTTCTGACCGACATGATGATGCCTCGAGTCGGTGGATTTCCGGTGCTCGAATTCCTGAGCGAACTGGATTCGCCTCCCAAGGTCATCATGATGACAGCAAACGAAGGCAGCCGGCACAAAGCCTACGCAGAAATGCTGGGAGTCTTCGATTACCTGCGCAAGCCGTTCGCCATGGAAGTGATGTTGGATGCGGTTTCGCGAGCCCTAGAAGATCAGCCAGCAGCAGAAGATTAGCAGCATACTGCCACAAAACACTGGGAAAGGCAGAGCTGAATTGTGTCGATCGAATGGCGGCCATTGGGGCCTTTGCCAACTTAGCAGGCGATTAAGCAACCGTCCCGGTGAGAACCCCCCCGCGTGGCTGGTAACCCGAAGCGTGAGCGAGAAAAAAAGGAAAGGCTGGTCTGGACTCACCCCATTTGCCCCCGGAAATGGCGGATGGCGAGGCGATTTCCGACGGAATGATCTCACCTGTTGTGTTTTATGAAGCTGCGTATACTTCCTGTTTGTTGCATTTTACCACCATGGCATGGTATAAGTTGGTTCTTGAGGGCCAGCTTTCAGGGAATTGTTTTGCTGTTTTTGAACCGGCAATCGTCTTGTTTTGAAGTGATTGCGTTCAGAAACGTGGGGTTGTTTAGATCTTAATTTTCTGCAGTATGAGTTGCGTTTTGTGGCCGTGCTGCCAGTGTGGAGTTTGGTGAAATGCTAAGTCGTCATATTCTTGCAACCTGTCTCATTGCTGTGATGGGTGGGGCTGCGAGTGGTCAGGTTGATGAATCACCGTTGGATGTGTTGAAGCGGTTGAGGGCGGAAGAACAGGCTGAGCAGCAAAACCCCTTGGACCAATTCGATATTTTGGATTTGCCCGAACATCTTTTTGAACGCCGTACGCCCACTCAACCACGCCGCAAGCTTCCCCCTTTGGAACTGGATCGTGACTGGGATTACCGTTTCGACGTTCAGTATCAATCGACCATCAACCCCTATCGACGATGGTACATGAGACAAAATCCGGCGACTCCTCGAAAGCGGTACCTGAGCAAAGAATACCGAGCCGGTCGGCATGGTTTCCATGCTTCGGCCGACGGTTATTCTGCATACGGTTTGCCTGTCGATCAGTTTGGTTACCCAATCAATCCTTACTATCAAGGACAATATGGATCTGTTCGTTACTGGGATCATCTGAATTGGCTGTATCAGCAGTACAGCCAAACATCAATTGATCGATCATATCGGACAAGAGGTCGCCCGTCGCTAGGTGTTCCTCGCCCGCTTGATTTGCTTGAACAGCTTGATCAGAAAGATGAAGTCGTTCCACCTCTTCCCGATCTGTTCACAAAAACCAAGCCAACGACCATGCGGTCTTTAAGACGCCAGCAGATTTGGGTGAGTCGCCACAATGAATCAGGTCGCATGAGCGTGTTGTATGTTAAGCCATCTGCTGCGGCTGCATCAAAGTTTCACGAAGCGCAAGCTGCAATGACTGGAGCAAGCAGTATTTTGGCTTTGAAATGGGTCACAAAACCAGCATGGGCCAGCCATGTTGAACTGCAGGCTGGTCGACTGCAAAGTGTGAAACAGAAAAACACAGAACGCTTAGCATCTGCAAAGTAAGCTTTCTTTGTTTGACACCAGCTCATCCGAGAGGGATCTTCAGTTTTGAAACTGCAGATCCCTTTTTTATTCTGAGCTTCTCTAGTCGTCTGGCCAGTGAAATACTGGGAAACTAGCCATTTTTTTTGGGGAAGGGACGTAACCCCAGCAGCATTTCAGCTCGTTCAGTCAGCGGTTGATCGGCAAGTTGTTTGTCGGTGTATTCAGCAAGGTGACTGGCGACTGCTTGGTACACGATCTGTCGGTCTTGGCTGGTATCGATATCAACACACCGATCTTGGCTCCGGAAGTGCTGAACGGTTGGCAGTGTTTCTCGTTTGAATGTATCAAAGCGAATCTTCAGGCTTTCCAGATTGTCGTCGCTACGTCCTGTGTACTTGGCTCTTCCTAGAATTCGTTGTTCTAATACTTCGAATGGACATTCGAATGAAAGCATTTTAGGCAGCAAAGTGTCTTGCCCAAAAACTTCAAACCATGCATCTAAGTTCGACAGCGATCTCGGGAAACCGTCCAGCAGAAAATTGACCTTTCCGGTGGTACGAGTCACTTTTTCCATCGACTGTTTTAGCAAGGTGACGATGATTTCGTCGGGGACAAGCACGCCTTTTTTAATGGCTTGTTGGATGATGGCGGAATGTTCGCCACCTTGATTTTGTTCTGCTCGAAGAAGGTCTCCTGTTGAGAGGTGGACCCAGCCCAGTTGAGATTCTGCGAGTTCGCACATTGTTCCTTTGCCAGCTCCTGGGCCTCCTAACACAAAGATCACGTTGGGGCTGGGGCAAGGAAGTCGCGGGTCACAGTGATGAAGAGTGACTTTGGGAGCGGGGGCGACTCCTTTTTTATAGACATTCCATGGGCGGTCTGTGGGCGGCATCTGGTCTTCACACGTGAGTTCATAGGCGAGATGCCCGTCTGCTCGACAAATTCGCCACGCTTTATAGGTGTTGGAATACGACAAAGCGGGACTGCGTTCGCTCTTTCCGTCCGCTCGATCCCAAGCCATGCGTCCGTTCCAGTAGCCAAGGCTGGAAACAGTGCCCGATTCAGACTGACTCGGTGGAGCCGTCGATGGCACAAATAGCCCATCCACTTCAGGGATGCCAGCTCCTGATACTTCAATGTAAAACGTGTTGACTGGTTGTTGGTTTGGTTCGGCCATTCTGATGTCAATCATTGCAGGAAGGTCAGTGGTTCAAGAAATCAAAGCCTGTTTCGGAAAGCGGGAAGACACGTGATTTCCGAACTTGGTTGAAATTCTGAACGTGGTGATAGGCATCAAAGCATACGCATTTTGGCAGCAGCATCCCATGGACATCGTCTGGTAGAGTGCGGAAGGGGGCTTGAGTGTGCTGAACTGATCTTCACAGGTTGATTTCGCGTGCAGCATTCGGCCTTTGAAAAAAAACGAACTGTGTCTAAAATCGCAGACAGACGTTTTTTCAACTGCCCCAGTCAAAAATACAGCAAATTAAGCTCATGAAGTCGTCAAAAGTCGAAGCTGCAATCAACAAGCAAATCAACGAAGAGCTTGCTTCTGCTTATGCCTATCTTGCTATGGCGGCCACCGCCGACAAGCTGGGTCTGCCAGGATTTTGCCACTGGTTTCGGATGCAGTACCAAGAAGAGCTCGGCCATGCGGATAAGTTCTTCAACTTCTTGTTGGAACGAGATGGCAATGTTCAGCTGACTGAAATTTCTCAACCCGTCGTCAAAGACCCGACGCCACTTGGCCTGTTCCAAGATGCATTGGCTCACGAGCAACACATCAGTGAGTGTATTTTTCGAATCAAAGACTTGGCTCGAGCAGAATCAGATCATGCCACAGATGTGTTCTTGGAATGGTTCGTAACAGAACAAGTTGAAGAAGAAGCGAATGCTCGAGGAGTCATCGACCAACTGAAGATGGTCGAAGGAAATAAGAACGGTTTGTTTATGATTGATCGAGAACTCGCGAGTCGACAACCAGAACCTGCCGAATAGCAGCACTTAACGAAAGCTTGTTTTTTTCCGGCGACGGGCATGGCGTGCCGTGGGCGGCTGACGTTGTGTTTTATCGAACGTCAGAACGGAGTGTCACAGCGAACACACTGCACTCTATACTCTGTGTTCGTTGCACTCCGCACTC
>CAYTUE010000014.1:21374-48922 GCA_964441085.1 uncultured Planctomycetaceae bacterium | reverse complement strand
TGTTCGTTGAAATGGGGGCCCAGTCACCACATTGAGAGGGTGCTTTATCAAGATCGCATTTGCTATCTTTGTTATTCTGAACTTAGTCAGCTTTCTGGCGTACTGGTTCGACAAGCGTCGAGCAGGGACCGGAAAGGATCGTGTTTCAGAAGCGCGTTTGCTTCAGTTGTCGTTTCTTGGCCCTGTCGGATCGATTCCCGGCATTTGGTGGGTACGACACAAGACAAAAAAGCTTAGCTATTTAGTGAAGTACTTCGGCGTCATGCTGCTAAGTCTCACTGCTCATGGGATGATTGGCTACTTTTGGTTTTGGAGTGGTGAGTAGAACGTGTTGGTTTTCTACTTGCTTAAATTTTTGTGCCCACTGGCATTTCACGTTCTATTTCCATCGTGAGCCATTAAAGCTTGGTGAATGACAAACTGATCAATAGTTAAGCTTCCCGTTTCCTTTTGGCTTGTTGCGTTCGGCTTCCCACCATTCGTTTGGCCCTTCTTCTTTGACTTCCTCCCACAGTGCAATCAGCTGTTGCTTCATCGTTTCAGTTCGTTCTGGCATCTCGGCGGCAAGGTCGTTTTTTTCTTGCCAGTCTTTTTCGATGTTGTAAAGCTGAAATGTTGTCAGAGTATCGTTTCCAACGATTTTCCAGTCGCCGATTCGCATGGCAACTCGGTTATCTGGTTGAGACACATGGGTTCGCCAGAACAACGGAATCGGGCGTTCAACAGCCTTGCCAGCTAATGCGGGCAACATGTTGACGCCATCAATCGTGCGATCTTTGGGGACCGGAATTCCCGTAATGGATAGCACTGTCGTAAAGATGTCAGTGCCAACAACTGGGATGGTACTTGTTGTTCCGGCAGCAATGTGTCCTGGCCAGCTGACAATGCCGGGCACTCGAATTCCGCCTTCGTGATCACTGCGTTTGCCTCCTCGCAGGCCGCCCGTTGTACCTCCAAACTTTGCGACAGGACCGTTGTCTGATGTGAAGATGAACAACGTGTTGTTTGCCACACCTTCTTGGTTAAGTGTTTGCATGACATCACCAACCGCGTGGTCTAATTGAGTGATGTTTCCCATGTAAGTGCTGTTTTTATGGCCATCATAAAGCTTCGAAAACTGAGGGTCAGTTGCAATCGGGTTGTGCGGTTCGTGAACCCAAATCGACAAGGCAAATGGCTTCGATTTGTCTCGTTTTTCCGTCAGCCACATGGTTGCTTCTTGAGCGACGATCTGAGCCGAATAACCTTTTTGTTCACCGATGGGCTTTCCATTGCGAACAAAGTTGTCTGGGTTTTCGTGACTTGGGTGAGCGTTGTTATGAGTTGCCATCCAGTAGTCGTAGCCGTGGTCATCAGGTTGAGGGAATTCATCTGTATTGAATTGAGGCAAAGAATTCAGATGCCACTTTCCCACATGGCAGGTTTCGTAGCCGATTGATTTGAGTAGCTTCGGATACGTGATTTCGCTGTTTCGCAAGTGAGCCTTGTTGTTCCCTGAAACATGCCGCCACACACCGTTTCGGTAAGGGTGTCGTCCTGTCAGAATTGCTGACCGAGATGGTGAACACACAGCACAGGCTGAGTAGCACTGAGTAAGTTTCACTCCTTGAGCCGCCAACTTATCGAGATTGGGGGTCTTGATCAGGTCGTGCCCATACGTCCCAGAATCTCCCCAGCCCATGTCGTCAGCCACAAAGACAACGATGTTAGGACGATCTTCACCATGATCTGCCGCGATTGCAGGCAACGCTACGGATAGTCCAATACAGACGGACAAGAAGACATGAAAACGTTGGTTCATTGGTATGTTCTTTGTTTTGTGACAAGGCGCGTCGGTGAAAGCGGCTTCACATGAAGTCGCCACACTTTGCCTTGCATCCGTTCGTTGAGTGGTCGTTCTGCAGCTGTTTGTATGTTCAAACCAGCGTGGGGTTCACATTCATAGAAGACTGTTTCACTCATGATTTTTCACGCCCAAGGTGAATACAAATTGCAATTTGTGCAGCATTTATCATGGGCCTCGCCTAGTTGTGTCGTTCTGGTCACTCCTATGGTGTGCGATTTTGAGAGCGAGGTTTAATATGGAGTTCCCCAGAGAAAGTGGGTGCGGTGATATTGTGCTCGACTGAGTTCATCGTTTTATTTGGATGCTGAAGAAATCCAAGCTTTGTTGCTTTCGTTTCTTTGAAGTCGATTTTTGAATGGAATCACTGGGAGCTTTGGCGGCCTTGTTGCCGATATTCCGTGGGAGTCACGCCGGTTGCGCTTCGGAATGCTCGAGTAAATGCGCTGTGATCGTAGAAGCCACATTTTGCGGCGATTTCCGAAACCGTATTTGCTGTGTCTCGAAGTTGTTGAGAAGCGGCGGCAATACGAATTTTGGCAATAAACTGAGTCGGGGTGAGACCGAAGACACGCTTGGTGAACCGGACCAGTTGCTGAGGACTGAGCTGGGCTTGTTCAGCAAACCACGATGGTGTCACATCTGCGGCTAGCGTGTTTTCGAACTCCTTTAAGGCGGTCGCGAACTCTCGAGGAATTTCGTCTTGCTGCACAGTGACTCGCACGTCACGAGAAAAACCGACGATCCCTGTGATGTTGCCACTGGCGTTATATAAAGGGCGTTTTGTTGTTAAACACCAGACGGGATCGTGAGGACGATTCCACTGCATTTCCAAGTGTTCGATCAACGGCTGTCCGGTTTTCAGAAGAATCTCATCTTGCTTTGACGGCACCTGCCCGAAGTCTCCTTGGCAGATCTCTCGCGGTCGTTTTCCGATGACGTCCGACCGCGACTTCAAGCCATGCCGTTTCACCAGCGATTCGTTCACCACGACGTACCGACCCGTGGCGTCTTTGACAAAGAAGGCGACATCAGGAGCAGAATCAAACAGCTGCGCTAAAATATTGACATCGATTGATGACACGCCATCTGGAGTTTGCGAGTCAGACTGTTCTGTGCGCAAATTCATGGTTTCCTGAAGGTTTGATCCAAGAGAAGAAGCTCCGGAAAGCTTACACTGGAAAAGAATAAGAGACAGTCTGTTTCGATCAAAATATCATCTGAGATTATTGGCACATGAAAATTGCTCGCATTTTTGCTCATCGCGTTGAACTTCCTTTGGTTGAAGGATCCTACAAGTGGTCGGGTGGCAAGTCTGTTACCGTTTTTGACAGCACCATTGTGGGTGTCGAAACCGAGTGTGGATTGATCGGTTACGGTGAAGTTTGTCCTTTGGGACCATTTTACCTGCCCGCTTACGCAGAAGGCGTTCGTGCGGGGATCCGTGAATTGGGGCCTCACCTGATTGGATTTGACCCCCGAGAACTGGGTGTATTAAATCACCGGATGGATGCGGCGCTCAAGGGCCATCCCTATGTCAAAACCGGAATCGACATTGCTTGTTGGGACATTCTTGGAAAGGTCAGCGGGTTGCCCGTGTGCCAACTGATGGGAGGACGATTCGGTGAAGGAATTCGGCTGTATCGAGCGATCTCACAGGTTGCTCCCGATGAAATGGCAGACAACGTTGCTGGCTATCGCGACGAAGGTTACACGCGTTTTCAACTGAAGGTTGGAGGAGACCCGGATACCGATATTCAGCGAATCCACGCCACTAGTGCCGTGCTTCGACCGACCGACCGCCTTGTGGCCGATGCCAACACCGGGTGGACTCAGCATGAAGCCATGAGAGTTGTACGGGCCGTGCGAGAATTGGACGTCTATATCGAACAACCCTGCCTGACGTATGAAGAGTGTCTGGCCATCCGTCGACACACTGATCACCCCTTTGTACTTGACGAAAACATTGATGGGCTGGATCGACTGATGAGAGCCAAAAATGATCTCGCCATGGATGTGGTGAACCTGAAAATCAGTAAGCTGGGTGGACTGACCAAAACCAAGCAAGCTCGAGACCTCTGTGTTACCATGGGGATCGCAATGACATTGGAAGACAGCTGGGGAGGAGACATCACCACCGCAGCGATTTCTCACTTGGCACACAGTACGCCGGAAGAGTTTCGCTTTACGAGCACAGACTTCAATAGTTATGTTTCCGTCAGTACCGCTGATGGAGCACCACAGCGTGAAAATGGATTTATGAAAGCCAGTACCGATGCGGGCCTAGGAATCACACCAAAGCCAGAAGTTCTTGGAAAGCCAGTCTTGGAGGTTACAGCGTAATGAACTTGGTTGCCCAACGATCGAAACGGATAGCGACTGGCATACTGCACCTTGGCTGGATTACTATTTTTCTGCTTCAAGGTGCAGTCCTGCACGCCCAAACACTGACACAAGAACTGCTAAAAGAACCAGCAGAAAAACTGGTTTTGCAGGCTCGTGAAAGTGGAAACATCGTGCGAGGTGCCATCCTGTTTCATCAGGGCAATATCGCTTGTGCAAAATGTCATCGCCCAATGGCAGAACAAGATCGGATTGGGCCAGACCTAAGTCGTCTTGGAAAAGAAGTCACAGATGTGTCTTTGATTGAATCCATCCTTCAACCATCCAAAGTCATCAAGAAGGAATTTCAAACTGCGGTTGTTGAAAAGATCAGTGGGTTGACGGCCACAGGGATGGTTGTCGACCAAGACGAAAACCGTGTTGTGCTGCGAGATGCTCGAGATGTCAATCAGCTGCTCACGATTTCTCGAAGCGAAATCGACAACATTTCCTTCAGTTCAAAATCGATCATGCCCGATGGGCTTGCCGATGCACTGAAAGGCAAACAGCAGTTTCTCGACCTGCTTCGCTATGTCATCAATGTCAAAGAGCAAGGGCCGGTTGCTGGACAGATTGCCACATCAACAAAAAGACGAGAACTCAGTAGCGAAATGCAGGGGCTGGTTCTTCTGCAAAAATACAATTGTGTTGCCTGTCATGCGGCTCCAGAACAGCTTGCTACGACCATGAAATTGGCTGCCCCTAATTTAAAATGGTCAGCTAAGAAGCTGAGCCCGCAGCATCTGGTTAAGTTTATCGCAGACCCATCAGGCGTGAAGCACGGTACCACGATGCCGAACCTGATGAGCCATTTCGATGAACCGGTTCGCTTGCAGTCTGCAACAGCCATTGTCAATTATCTGATTTCAGCCGATGGCAATACGTATGTCGAAGATTCCACGGCTGTTGATTTCGCTGCGGCAAAGCGTGGGCAAGACGTTTTTCATACCGTTGGATGCGTGGCCTGTCATGCTCCTCGCAACGACAAAGCGATCGAACAGCAGATGGCAGGTTCAGTGCCTCTTGGGCAACTGGACAGCAAGTATTCGATTTCAGCACTGACTGAATTCCTTGAAAACCCACACATTGCGAGACCCGTTGGTCGTATGCCAAACATGAAGTTGACTCATCGTGAAGCAGTCGATGTTGCTCACTACTTACTGCAAGCAAAGCACGATGCTCAGTCTACTGACTTCGTTGCCAATGCGGTTATGGCGAAAACCGGCAAAGCATTGTTTCGAATGATGCAATGTGCCAAATGCCATTCTGGAATCGCCGACCGAACATCGGCGAATTCGGCAATTCGGCCTGCAATGGCGTCTTTGAATCCAACTCAGGGTTGCCTTTCGTCTGAACCTAAGATTGGATTGCCAAGGTTTGATTTTTCTGAAGCAGACCGAACCCATATTCGCGCAGCCTTGACGGCCAATGCGTTTGATTTGTCGAAACAACAGCAGATCGATCTCACGCTGACTCAACTGAATTGCACCGCTTGTCACCAAAGAGACAATTTAGGGGGAGTGGCATCTGCACGAAGTATTCACTTTCAGACAACCAATCAGAATCTTGGTGAACAGGGACGAATTCCTCCCACGTTGACAGGTGTTGGAGCCAAGTTGAAATCTAAGTGGATGCGAGACGTGTTAGTCAATGGTCGCTCGATTCGACCGTATATGAAAACTCGCATGCCTCAGTTTGGCGAAAAAAATGTGGCTCAGTTGATTGGCTTGTTGCAAGAAACGGATTCGCTTTCCGAGACAGAATTTGCCACCTTCACCAAGCAAAAAGATGCTCGAGACTTTGGCCTGAAGCTTGTCGGGAATCAAGGCTTGAACTGTGTTGCCTGCCATACCTACAAGTACAAAATATCAGACACGATGCCAGCTGTGGATCTTACGGAAATGTCAGAACGGCTGCACAAAGACTGGTTCTATCAGTACATGCTGGCGCCTCAAAAATTTAGTCCCAATACCGTGATGCCGTCGTTCTGGCCAAACGGCAAAGCCATTCGGTCCGGCTTGGAAGGATCCCCCGAATATCAAGTGGAATCTTTGTGGCAGTACTTGGTGGATGGTCGACAAGCGAGGACTCCTCGGGGAGTGATACGAGAACCTCTTGAAATCAAAGTCACCAATGAAGCACGAATGCTGAGACGTCGGTATCCAGAAATGGCGAAACGTGGCATTGGAGTTGGGTATCCGGGCGGAGTCAACTTGGCGTTCGATGCCGAACAATTGAGGTTAGCTTTGATCTGGAAAGGGCGATTTATTGACCCCAGTGGTGTTTGGTACGGACAGGGGCATGGGAAAGTGAAACCCTTGGGACAAACCAAGTCGATCGGAATGGGGCCAGAGCTAGACGATATCAATCACCCTTGGGTTGTTGATGACGGACGACCTCCCGAACATCAATTTCAAGGCTACACCTTGGATGATCAGCGCCGACCGACGTTCCAGTATTCTTACAAGACCGTCCGTGCAGAAGACTTCTTTTTTCCTGAAGCATCAGCAAAAGGGGGGACCATTTCTCTGCGCCGTCGAGTTCATTTGAAGTCAGCCACTGCGACGGATTCCATTCGCTTTCGATTAACAGATACAGATGAAGTGACTGCGATTTCGGAAAAAGAATTTCGAGTCAAAAATGGACTTCGCATTCGTATCATTTCGGAGCATTCAGGGAAGGTCACTTCTTCAACTTCTGGCAAGCAGATCATTGTGCCTTTGCAATTCGATGGTTCAAAGGACCATGAATTGCTGGTGGAGTACAGCTGGGATTAGTCACAATGTTTAGCCACAATGGTTAGCCGAGTCGCTATGGGTTGACTTCATCTCTTACGATCACGTCAGCCCGATGCTGATCTGCTTATTGATTTCTTTTCACTTCTTCGTGAAGCACTGATATGTTCACAACCTTCTGCAAATTCTTCGTCGCGGCAGCGTGTGCCTGTGCTCCTCAGCAGGAACCTCTGGGAGAATTTTGGGGAACCGGCGAAGCGGAAGCCGAGTATTACAAGTTGGTCGATGTTCCTTTACCCAAAGAACTTGCCGTGGAAGCGGGAAGTTTTGAAGTATTGCCAGATGGGAAGCGGCTGGCCATTTCAACTCGTCGAGGCGATATTTTAATCGCCGATGGAGTCTTCCAAGAACACCCAGAGCCTACCTTTAAAAAGTTCGCTGAAGGCTTAGACGAAATTTTCGGGATGTCTTACCGAGATGGTTCATTCATCGTGAATCAGCAAGCCGAAGTGACTCGGATTACAGACGACAATAAAGATGGGCGAGCCGACCGGTTTGAAACGATCAGTGATGTCTGGGGATTCCGCAACTACCATGAATTTGCATTTGCGTCGAAGCCTGATCCCGAAGGCAATGTTTGGATCGCTCTGTGTTTATCAGAATCGTATAACTCCAAGGTGCCTTTCCGAGGGTGGTGTTTGAAAATCACTCCTGAAGGAAAGACGATTCCGGTTTGTAGTGGCATTCGCAGTCCTTGCGGCATCGGACCAAACGAACATGGAGTCATGTTTTACGCCGAAAGCCAAGGCCCTTGGAATGGTTCATGCAGTTTGAAGGTTTTAGAACCCGGTGGCTTTATGGGACACCCTGTCAGCTTTAACTGGTATGATCTTGCGCCAGAACTTGGCCCTGCTCCAGTGAAACCAAACACTCCGTCGCGACTTGAAATCGAACGCAAGCGAGTGAAAGAACTCGTCCCCTATGCAGTCGTCTTTCCGTACAAACGGATGGGGCGTTCCATCTCTGGATACATGGTTGATCGCACAGGTGGTCAGTTTGGTCCTTTCGAAAATCAGATCTTCATTGGCGACTTCAGTTTGGGGGTCGTGATGAGAGCCACGACAGAAAAAGTCAATGGGGTTTGGCAGGGAGCCTGCTATCCATTTCGAGAAGGGTTTGACACAGGACTGCTTGCTGTTCAGTTTACTCCCAATGGCAATTTGATTGCTGGCGGGACGAATCGAGGGTGGCCTGTGCGAGGTCCCAAAGCATATTCGGTTCAGCGATTGGATTGGACCGGCAAAGTCCCATTCGAAATTAAAGAAATCACAGCGGAACCACAGGGCTTCAAGCTGACATTTACAAAGCCTGTGGACCCCAAAATCGCGGCGATTCCAAGTACCTATCAGTTAAAGACGTTTACTCATCTGTATCGGCAAGGTTACGGCAGTCCTGAAGTTGATCAAACCACTCCAGAGGTGACCAAAGTTGTCGTGGGCAAGGATGGTTTAAGTGTTGTTGTCGATGTCAAGGGGCTGGTTCAAGGCCACGTTCATGACTTTCACATGCCGACGATGAAATCGACGGATGGAAAAATGCTGCTGCATGCCAGTGCTTATTATACTCTGAATGAAATCCCGAAAGCTGCTGTGAAAGTCTCTGCAAAAACGGCTGTTGGCAATGAAAAATCAAGCACCTTGGTTTCTCAAACAATGGCAAAGTCTGCTCAACAGACCAAGCAGGCACCGACTGGTGTCACGGTGCGGACTGGTGTCACGGTGCCAACTGGAGTCACGGCGCCATCCGATAAGCCAGTTCTTCAACATACTGGTGGTGCTCAGCCACAAAAGGGACATCAGCATCCTGTGCCGAAAAGTGAGCTGTGGTTGACCTACACTGGAAGCTCCCAAAGCACTCCTCGCAAGCATGTGGTGTTAATCGCCGCAGAGCAGGAATACCGCACGGAACAGGCGATGCCAATGCTGGCAAAAATTTTGGCCAAGCATCATGGTTTTGACTGTACGGTTTTGTTTTCGCTGAATGAACAGAATGAAGTGGATCCCACTTTGCCCGCTCCTTTCAAGGACAAAACCAAACATCATCGAATCCCCGGACTGGAACATCTAGCCAGTGCAGATTGCTTAATCTTGGTGTCTCGTTTCATGCACCTTCCTGATGACCAGATGCAGCACTTTCATGACTACTTTGATTCGGGGAAAGCACTGATTGCTTTGCGGACAGCCAATCATGGTTTCCGAGGAGGAAAGAAGTACGAAGTGGACGGTAGGACGGTGACTTTGCGAGAGCTTCTGGGAGGCCTTTTTATGGGGCATCATGGGGGATGGCACCGAGAGTCTACCCGAGGCATTCCTGTTGCAGAGCATAGCGATCACCCGATTTTGACGGGCGTCAAAGACATTTGGGGAACATCCGATGTATACCGTTGCCACAACGAAAAGCACCCCTTCCCCAAGGATTGTACAGCGTTGGTGATGGGACAACCTTTGGTGAATCTTGAACCAGATGCGGTTGCAAATGACAAGAAGCAGCCTTTGCCTGTGGCGTGGGTGAAAGAATGGACTGGTAACCACGGTCACAAGACAAAAATCTTTCACTATACGATGGGGTCTGCGGAAGACTTTTCGAATGCGGGAGTCCGCCGACTGACCGTGAACGCGGCCTATTGGGGCATGGGGTTAGCAGATGCGATTCAGCCAGATTCGAGCGTAGAAATCATCGGCGACTACAAGCCGTTGAAACCCGGCTTCAACTACAAAAAGTTAGGCGTTCAACCCAGAAAGCCAGCGTACTACCGCTAACGTGCTGCTGTTTATCGGCGAGAAATTTTCGCTGAGATCAACGCTGAGTCTGGCAATCTTCTTTAAGCTTTCAAGTTTACTTGTGGCCGCATCTACGGTTGATGGTTGCGATCAAGTGAAACAGGCCCCCGTTTTTGATTTCATTGCGTGGACATCGTTTCACTTGCTGTGCTCGGATGTCGCCGGGCGATATGATGCTGGAACAACAGATCTCCTGTTCTGGGCAACAGGAAGATGATGTTGGTTTTCTGTCCGTTTTTCGGACACTTCTTATCCAGCAAATCGAGCGACAAAGCGAGACACCATGAAGTTAGGCCACGTCTTGAAAATGATGTCCCCATGGGAATTTCAATCCGGTAAAGCAGCGAACGGTCATATTCATCGATCGATTCTTTCTACTTCAGCGACAGTCTTAGCGGTTTATTCAATCGTCTTCTGTGTGCTTGCCCCCATTTGCACTGCAGACCCTGTTAATGCCGGCCCTGTTGATGCAGACCCTGTGACAGCTCGTCCCAATATCATTGTCATCTATGCAGATGATTTGGGCTTCGGTGATCTGTCTTGTTACAACCCCAAGTGTGCCTACAAGACACCTCGACTGGACAAGATGGCTGCTGAAGGCATTCGGTTTACGGATGCTCACAGCCCGTCAACAATCTGTTCGCCGTCTCGGTACGGCCTGTTTTCTGGACAGCAGATTTATCGTTCCACAGGTCGAGGTGGTGGAGCGTTCGAAGGTCCTGGCGGTCCCAGCTACCTAAAGCCCGGTACACTTACGATTGGCCAAATGCTTCAGGAAAAAGGTTACAAGACGGGTGTCTTTGGCAAGTGGCATGTAGGGCTCAGTTGGTTTGATCAAGCAGGAAAGCGCCTTGGTGGTGGCTTCAAGAACTCGTTGTTGATTGACTATGAAAAAAGTACGCCACTGATTGACGGCCCTCAAACTCGAGGATTCGACAAGTCGTTTGTGACGCCCAATTGTCCTAACACCGATCCACTGTACTGCTATATCGAAGATGGCATGGTGGCAGTTCCTGCAAGTGAGCGCCACAAACGAGACACGCTGCCCAATCCTGGTGGCAAATGGCGTTGGGATAACGATGAAGGCTGGAAGTCTCCCGGTTATGATTTTATGAATGCTGATTTGCTGTTCTATGAAAAGACGGCGACGTTCATCAAAGACCACCAAGCAAAGAAGTCTGGTCAGCCATTCTTTGCTGTCTTGTCGACTCAAATCGCTCATGCTCCCGTTCTGCCAGCCGAAGAATTTCATGGAGCCACGGAAGCGGGGGCTCGAGGTGACTTTGTGTGGGAACTTGATGTGTTGGTTGGTCGAGTCATCGACTTGGTCAAAGAGCTGGGCATCGATGACAACACATTGATTCTGTTCAATTCAGATAACGGTGCCGAAACACTTCACGTGAACTGGATGCGATTGGACCACGATCATGATGCATCAGGAGGGTGGCGTGGGATGAAGCGAGATGGTTGGGAAGGCGGTCATCGAGTTCCCATGATTGCTCGTTGGCCAGGCAACATTCCTGCCGGTCAGGTTTCTGGTCAAATGATGAACACGACGGATATTTTTGCCACGGTGGCATCGGCAGTGGGGTACGAACTACCAGATGATGCGGCCACCGACAGTTTCGACTTGCTTCCCGTGATGTTGGGGCAGCAACCCGAATCAGCTTCTGTGCGGCCTCATTTGTTGACTCAAAGTTTTCGGGGAGAGTTTCAGATTCGCCAAGGGGCGTGGAAGTATTTAGATCACAAGGGTTCCGGTGGCAACGGGTATGACAAAGGCTTTATGGTGAATTATGCTCTTCCCGAATTGGAACCTGATGCTCCCGGACAACTGTACAACTTGGAAGCCGACCCCGGTGAAACCACAAATCTGTACTTCAAGAATGAAGCCAAGCGAAAAGAACTTCAGGCGTTGTTAAAACAGCTGAAAGAATCTGGACGAAGTGCTCCGACGGGGCGAAAGCCTGTTCGAACCACGGCGTCGGAATAGTTCTGGTTTCGCAGACAAAGAAGGTCAATCAGAACAGCAAGTCGACACAAAGGAACGGGAAGATCGGGCTGGCCGTGCCGGTCTGACTTCGTGTCTGTTTTGTGCCGGTTTGTTTTGTGCCGGTTTGCTTTGTGTCTGTTTGTGGTTCGAAACCAACACGCCCATAATCAATGTGATTGAAAAGGTTGGTGACAAGTTACGGCTTGTCCGAAACCTGCCACCACGACTTTTCAAAGTTTGCGATTCGTTCGACCATTGGGTGCATGTGGCCAGCAGAATCGAGCAAGGGCTGATCATTCACGGTCGTGTCGTTCCAGTTCAGGCAGTAAAAGCCGCTGACTCGTTCTTTCGATAGGCACAGCAGCATGACGTCTTCCACCATTTTGCATTGCCATGCGATCATGGTCGGCAGGTTGTCGTGTTGTGTGAAGTTTGGCTGTTCGGGAACTGTCATCATCACGTTCAACGGCATCTGCAACAAAGACCAATGATCCAGCAGTTGCGAAATGCTCATGGGGTCACGTTGCAGGCTCGCAAGTTCCTTTGTGCCGAATCGGAGATCCAAATTGACTTCTGATAATCGCACGCCGCTGCGTCTTAACGTGTCGACAAATTGGATGGGAGCCAGTTGGTTGCTGGTGTGATTCAGGTACTCGCCCCATGGCTGCACAACGCGAATGCTAATTTGAATCTGTTCATCAACTTGTTGAGCCGCTTCGATGGCTCGAGCAATCAAATTCAGGCGTTGTTCTTCTGAAAGTTCATTGGAACCGCCTCGGTTTGAACCGCAGACGACTTCCCAATGACGAATTCGACCTACGTAGCGTCCGACCACCGTTTCAACAAAATCAGATGTGAAGCTTTGTAGGTTGACCAAGTCCCCTTTCCATGATTCCATCCATTTGGGAAAGCAGTCGGATGAAAGGTCTAGCAAGGGGCCACCACAGCAAAGCAACCCATGCTCGCTGGCCCACTGAACCAGTTGGTCAAGATCTTCCCACTGGTATTCACCATCAACAGGTTCTAATTGGCTCCAGCGAGTCTTCACGAGGACAGAATTGAATGCGGAAAGAAATTGTTCTTCCTGCTGAGGGACATTCGTGAGGCGGCACCCAACTGTCATTGGGAAGCGATGTTGCCTTTGTCTGCGAAATGTGAGTCTTTGTCGGACATATTCTAGCACCAAGGAATCACTGGCATCGCTGGCAAGCTGAAACGCAGTGATTGCCTCAGAAGCAGAGTCAGAAAAAATGGCCTTTCGAAAGGCGTTGTGAGCCAATTGGATGCGAGATTCCAATGTGGTATTGGATTTCAGTCCGGCTCCTGTCCATAAAGCAAAGAATGTCCTGACTCGGGCCAGTTCGCCTCGTGCAAGTTCAAGTTCAAGGCAGTATGGCTGGTCAGATTCTCCCAGCGACGTGGTTTGGGCCACCAGAGTTCGCGTTCCCACACGGCACATTAATCGGAGCTTGCTGCTGTCAGTCATCTGTCGCTGACAAGTCAGCTGCCCTTGGGAGTACTCTGTGACAGTGGGCACAATTCTGCCGTCAAAAGTGACGAAGTCCGCCTGAGAAAGGCATTCGCGATCGATCAGATCATCAGTGTCACAGGTGAATTTGATTGTTCCCATGATGAGATGACTGGGCTTTCAAGGCACACTGGGAATCGACAAACGCCGATCACAACAGGTTTTGGACAAATTGACTGAGTGGAGTCTACGGTCATTCCACTTGATTGTTCAACGGCACAGCACCGGATAGACTCGGAAGAACAATGATTTACGAATCTGAATGCGGCCCTCACTTCGTATCGGATCGTCGCATGATCCTTTCACAATCCACTCTCATCTTTTCATTCCAGCGACTCGCCCTTCATGACTGATCTGCTGCTAAATACCAAGATTCCTGACATTCCCATGATGAAAGGGAAGGTTCGAGATGTTTTTGACTTCGGAGATCGTTTGCTGTTCGTCGCTTCAGACAGAATCAGTGCATTCGATTTCGTGCTCCCTAGCGGTATTCCTCGAAAGGGCGAGGTTCTCAATCGGATTAGCCAATTTTGGTTTGAACGCCTTGCTGTACCCAATCATTTTATTTCGGATGATGCATCAATTTTAGGGATTGATCCGGCCATTGCAGAGAGCCTGAAGGGGCGAAGCATGGTTGTGACTAAGACTGATGTGATCCCGTTTGAGTGTGTTGTGCGAGGATATTTGTCTGGCAGTGGGTGGAAAGAATATCAGCAGAACGGCAAAGTATGTGGAATCCAGCTGCCTGCTGGCATGCAGCAAAGTAGCCGATTGCCAGAACCAATTTTTACACCCGCAACGAAGGCGGAAACGGGCCACGATGAAAACATCAGTTTTGATGAGATGAAGACCAAAATGGCGGGAGCTTATCCCGACGGTTTAGCTGATCAACTAAAGCAACTGTCTTTGAAGATTTATCAAGATGGAGTCGCCTATGCCGCGAAACGAGGCATCATGATTGCCGATACAAAGTTTGAGTTCGGATTAAAAGACGGCCAAGTGATCTTGATCGATGAAGTACTGACTCCGGACAGCAGCCGATTTTGGCCTGAAGAAGACTATCAGGTCGGAATCAGCCCCCCATCTTTTGATAAGCAATTTGTGCGAAACTGGCTACTTGCTTCCGACTGGGATCAAGTGAGCGAGCCGCCAGAACTTCCAGAAGATATCGTGCAGCAGTCTGCTGCTCGATATCGTGAAGCGTTTGAAATACTGACCGAACAGCCATTCTAGAAAAAATCAGCTGCCGGAGAACATGCTCTGACGTCCTGACCGTTATAATCACCATATTGGTGACAATCGTTCTCACCCAAGAAAACACTGTCTTGAATCGATAACTATCCCTGCAATCGTGCTGTGAGAATTGAAAGGCAACACGAATCCAGCAGGTTAGCGTAGAGTCTAGAGTGGAATTTGTGCATGCTTAGCAACACAATCAAATGCGTGGCGCGTCATGCTTTCAGCCCGAAATCTTATGAATCAGCCCAATCTGTCTCAGTTGTGAATTCCATGCACATTCATCGACCTGAAAGGTGATCTCTGGTGTCTGAAGGTGAAGCCAATAAACCAGCCCCTCCGCCGAACAAAAAAGGGCCTACGCGCATCGGTGACTTTGAGCTCAAGAAACGCTTGGGCAAAGGGGGCATGGGGGAAGTCTTTTTGGCTCGACAGGTCAGCTTAGATCGCCTTGTTGCCATTAAGACGCTGTCCAAAACTTTGGCAAAGCAAGAAGATTTTGTCGCCCGCTTCTTACGTGAAGCAAGGTCGATGGCGAAGCTCGACCACAGCAATATTGTTCGAGTATACGCGGCTGATTCCTTTAAAGGAGTCCATTTTGCGGCGATCGAATACATCAACGGTCAAACCGTGCAAGACTGGTTGCATCAAGAAAAAAAGTTTTCAATCGGTGATGCTGTTCATATCGCCATCATCAGTGCGGAAGCGTTGCTGCATGCTCACGAATTAAACATGATTCATCGTGACATCAAGCCAGACAACATCCTGCTGACTCAAAAAGGAGTCGTCAAGGTGGCGGACTTTGGTCTCGCCAAAGTAATGGATGATGAAGACATGTCCATGACTCAAAGTGGAGCCGGTTTAGGCACTCCTTTGTACATGGCTCCTGAACAGGCTCGCAGTGCAAAGACCGTTGATCAACGCAGCGACATTTATGCTTTGGGGGCCATGCTGTATCACATGCTTGTGGGCAAGGTTCCTTATTCTGCTGCGAATACGCTGGAACTGATTCTTGCCAAAGAAAAAGGTAAGTACGCGCCTGCTCGCAGTCTTCAACCTGAAATCCCAGAACGCTTAGACCTAATCATCGACAAGATGATGGCCAAGGACCCCAAGCATCGATACCCAGACTGTGCGGAATTGCTTGCTGATCTCACATCACTTGGAATCATGAACGACAAGTTGTCGTTTATTGATGGAGCAGCACCCGCGAAAGTGAGTGCGGCGACAAACACTATTGTCTCTCCTCGCACCATGGTGATTCGCAACGCCGACGTATCCTCCAAAGAAGATGCTCGGAAAAAAACGAAAGAAAAAGCGCCTCGAAGAGTCTGGTTTGTGCAGTTTGAAGATCCTGAAGGCAACATGAAGATCGAAAAACTGTCATCAAACCGTATCCTGAAAATGATTCTCGCGGGAACAATCACAGCGAAAGGCAAAGCCAAGATGTCAGCCAAAGCATCTTACCTTCCGTTGGCTCAGTTCCCCGAATTCACAGAAGCGATCGAAGACAGTCTGAGCCGTCGCAGTAGTCATGCTCGCAAGCAAGACATGAAGAACTTGTATCAGCAGGTCGAAAAAGATCAGAAGACGCATGACCGCTGGCGTTGGATTCGAAACAAATTTCGAGCCCTTGTTGGAGCGGTCGGTTTGATTGTCTGGCTCGCTGTGATTGCTGGAGTCGTCGGCCTGATTTGGTACTTCAGTCAGGGAATCTGGGAATGGGTCGGGGAAAGCGTGCGAGGATTGATGAGGCAGTCCGAAGCCGGATCTTGAAATCTTGTTGCTGATATCACAGGATCGCCCCAATGTCAGCCTGAATGCAAAATGCGATAGACAAAACGTCGCCAGAACATGATTCTATAGGTTCAGACAATCAAATGTCCCGCCAGTCGTGGAATCCGGGCCGTTTGATTGACATGGTGTTTGGAATCCTTCTGTTCGAGCGATTCGATGATGAAAATGTCAGCAACGGTTTTGTATTGCGCCTGCGCGTGGTTTTTCACTTTAACAGCAGCATCAGCTGGCACCCCCGATGATTCGTGGCGCCAAACTGTCCAAAAGATCGATGCTGAATTCGCACGCGCGTGGCACGATGAAGAAGTGACTCCGGCTCAGCCTGCTTCGGATGCTGAATTTCTTCGGCGAGTTTACCTCGACGTCGTGGGGCGTATTCCTGCTGTTTCTGAAGTCCGACAGTTCTCACAGAACAGTCCCTCCACTGCTTCGCAACGACAAGCTTTAGTGGATGAGCTTTTAGATAGTCCCGCGTCGATCCGACATCTCACCATCAGTCTGAGAAATTCACTGATTCCAGAAGCAACGGAACAAGCGAATCTGCGTTTTTTAGTTCCAGGTTTCGAAGCTTGGTTGTGGCAGAAACTGGCTGACCGTACGCCCTACGATCAATTGGCTCGACAAATCATCACGACAGAATTTGAAAATACGGGTAACTCAGTCACCAATGCAAGCCGGCCAGATGCATTCTTTGCTGCTCGAAACTTCAAGCCTGAAGATCTCGCAACGGCAACCTCTCGAGCATTTTTAGGAGTTCGCTTGGATTGTGCTCAGTGCCACGATCACCCTTTTGATAAGTGGACTCAAGACCAGTTTTGGAACATGGCTGCATTCTATTCGGGCTTCGAAAATAATGACGACGAATCGCAGTTCATGATGGTTCCAGCGGAGCGACGGACGAAGTCAATCTTGATTCCGGGGACAGAACGAACTGTCCCCGCCATTTTTCTGACAGGAACAGAACCCGATTGGCAGAATGACGATACAACGCCTCGACAACTGTTGGCCGATTGGATCGTCGACAACAAGAACCCTTGGTTTGCCAAGATGGCTGTGAACCGTTTATGGGCAGGTTTCTTTGGGCGAGGTTTAGTTGATCCCATCGATGACTTTTCAGAAAACAATCCATCGGTACTCCCAGAAGTGCTGGAAATCTTAGCTCAGGATTTTCAAGATCATGGATACCAGCTTGATCGTACGATTCGGATAATTACAGCCACCAAAGCGTATCAATTGGGCAGTCAAAAGACGCATGACAGTCAAGACGATCCGGAGATGTTTGCAAGGTCTGCTTTACGTGGACTGACCCCCGAACAATTCTTCGACAGTCTTGCAGAAGCCACAGGATTCTATCAACCGTATCGCAGTGACAACCCCTTTGTGATTCAACAAAACACGCCTCGATCACGTTTCCTGAATCTCTTTCGCTCCACAGACCGTTCTTCTCTTGAACGTCAGACAACCGTTCTTCAAGCCCTTGCCATGATGAACGGTGATTTCGTGACCGATGCCACCAGTCTTCAAAACAGTGTCACGATGAAAGCCATCACGCTGTTCCCCGGAATGACGGACTCTGAAAAGGTGGAAGCGCTGTATCTTGCAACTGTTTCTCGCAAACCCAATGCCGTTCAACTGCAAAGATCCTTGAAACACATCAATGCGGCGAAACACAAAGGGACAACAACATCAGGTTCCGTTGATCCCGATCTGACTCACGATGGGTTTGCCGACGTTTTTTGGGTTCTGTTAAACAGTAGTGAGTTCCTTCTGAATCATTGATTGTTGACGACTTCTGATGTCAAGTTGTTCGAATCTCTTGTTCTACGAAAGCCAGCCGCCATGCCAAATTCACAACACCTGCGATTAAGTCGTCGAGGTCTATTGAAGTCGTCTGCTGCAGTTGCGGCAACTGGATTTGGAAGTTCATGGCTGGCATCACACATTCAAGCGGCGATGCAAAGCACGGTTCGTGAAAGCCCGAAAAAGTGCATTCTATTGTGGATGTCTGGTGGTCCAAGCCAGATGGAAACATTCGACCCCAAACCCAACCATGAAAATGGAGGTCCGACAAAGTCGATTGCCACATCTGTCCCCGGGCTAGCGATCAGCGAAAACCTGCCTAGTATTGCAAAACAGATGGATGATTTGGCGATTCTGCGTTCCATGATAACCAAAGAAGGCGATCATGCTCGAGCCACCTATTTGATGCACACGGGCTATTTGCCTCAAGGACCAGTTCGGTATCCAACAATGGGAGCACTCCTTGCCGAGCGTCTCGCCCGTTCAATGTCTGACCTTCCCGCTTACTTCAGCATCAACCCCTTTCAGGCGTTTAATCCGGCGGCGTACAGTTCTGGATTTTTGGGGCCTGCATGGTCACCACTTGTTGTCGAATCGAATCAGCCGAATGCTGCTGAAGAAGCAGCCATTGAATTTCAGGTGAAGAACTTGCAGCCTCCTGAAAGCGTTGCAAAAAAACGTATGGCAAGACGCTTGCAGCTACTGAATGCAGCAGAGCAAGAATTTCTTCACAAACGGCCTGGGACACCCGGAGAAAGCCATCTTGAAGCCTATCAAAAAGCAGTCCGAATGATGAATTCGACTTCAACCAAGGCATTCGATCTCAGTCAAGAAGATGACTCGCTACGAACCGCCTATGGCCAAAACGGGTTTGGCCAAGGTTGCTTGCTCGCACGTCGACTGCTGGAACATGGAGTGTCATTTGTTGAAGTGACGTTGAGCAGTTCCGATGGCAATGGAAGTGGAGCAGGTTGGGATACTCATACGGAAAACTTTGACGAAGTCCGTCAACTTTGCGGCGTGCTGGATCCTGCTTGGTCGACCTTGATGTCAGACTTAAAACAGCGAGGAATGCTAGACGACACCTTAGTCATCTGGATGGGAGAGTTCGGTCGCACGCCGAAAATCAATTCGAATTCAGGGCGAGACCACTGGCCCAATAGTTGGAGCACCGCGTTGGGGGGAGCCGGAATTCAAGGAGGTCAAGCGATTGGAAAGACGAGCGACGATGGAATGGCAATCGAAGATCGCCCGGTAACCGTTCCCGCGTTAATCGCAACCATTTGCAAAGCATTGGAACTCGACCCCGCTTCAACCAACCCCAGCAATGTCGGTCGCCCCATTCCCTTGGCCGATCACGATGCAGAGTGGATTGAAGAACTCCTTCGTGCACCCGCTTAATGCAACGAGGCGATTTTAAGAGGAACCTTAAAGCGAGCTGTTATGGCTGCAGTTCAAAGCTCTTAGAATTTTTCCAATGTCACTCATGGCGATACGCCAGTTGTTTGCGAGACCGGTGAACAGCAAGCGAACTGCCAAGGAACTGCTTTGTCGCCGGCTGTTATGACAGGGCGTTACGTTGCCGAGTCTTTGATTTGGCCTGCCCTCAAGATGATTTCACGCCTGTTTGAGTTGCGTTAAGTCAGTGAAATCGAACATCGAAACGGCCGAGTCCCGCTAACGCCACCCATTTGAACACCGGGAACCGTCTTCGATGTTGTCGCCATGAAGCTTGAGGCCATCATCACCAATTAGGAAGACGCTTTCATGTGTTCCAGAACTGGCTGAATCATGACTTCTGGAAGGAAGTCGCGTAATCGTTCGGCCACGTTCCCACTTGCCATTCGAGCAATCTGTTTGATCAGTGAGCTAGAAACATGGCTGAAGCGTTCGCTGGACATCAGAAAGACAGATTCAATTTCATCGTCAAGCACTCGGTTCGCCAGTGACATCGTGAATTCCGCGTCAATGTCTGTCAGACTGCGAACACCTCGCAAAAGAATTCGACTTTCACACTGTCTGACAAATTCAACGGCGAGTCCTTCGAACTTTCGAACCTGAACATTGTCGAGATGGCGGATTGCATCCGTACACAAGGCGATCCGTTTGTCAGCATCGAATAGCGGCTGCTTGTCTGGGTTCACGCCAATCCCCACAGTCACCCGCTCGAAAATTCGAGACCCTCGTTCAATAATGTCCAAGTGTCCCAAGGTAAGCGGGTCAAAACTGCCTACGTAAACAGCACTTCCGGCATTCAGTGGTGAGGACATTTGGGCATCCATTGAAAATGACAATCGAGAGGAGCGAAGACAAGTCACTGAAGACGTGCCTTTACGTCGAACTGGCGAGACCTTTGATCGAAGAGCAAGTCACTGATTCTGCCAATGTGAGGGATTCAGCGAGCCTGAAAACTGTCTTTGATCGTGCCTTGGATTCTGTCATGTTGAATTGCATGTGGGCGGTTCACCACGACCTTCTTCGTTGAAAATTCTGGAAACGCTATTCTGAAGTGCCAATCAGACACTGACAATCCACTCGGGATACCATGTGTAAATTTGGCAGGGTCGGCATTCATGGTGCAAACGGGCGTCGGGAATTTATTGCAACGCAAATGACTACTGTAAAACAGTTTAGGTTCATTTTTAGTCAGAATTTTGAGTCAGTCAGGTCGTGTCGAACAGTTTGGGCACGGGTTATGCTGAATCAATATATGGATGTTGAAGAAGACCTTTTTATCCGGAGAATACCGCGATGCCCGTCTTTCGTTGGGGCCAAAGCTGGAATCCTATCCGCGATCTGGAGCGAGAAGTGGATCGTTTGCTGCATGGGATGCAGTTGACGTTGCAGACTCGGTCCGCTCGTCAGTTTCCTCCTGTGAATTTGCGTGAAGAAGCTGATCGCTACGTGATCACAGCAGAAATTCCAGGCGTGCAGCTGACTGATCTTGAGCTGACTGCGGCAAACGGAATCCTGACGTTAAAGGGAGTGCGAAATGCTCCAGAAGAAGCCACCGATCATTCATTTCGTCGCCAAGAACGATTTCAGGGACCGTGGCTGAGAAAGCTGCAACTACCAGATCGAATTTTAGAAGACGAAATGACAGCAGATTATTCATTGGGAGTGCTTCAAGTTTACCTTCCCAAAGATTCAGAAGAATCTGTTCGACGAATTCCGGTCAGTGACGGAGCAACGGACTAACAGCATACTTATCGAACCAGCACCATCACGCCAAAGTGCCTTCAGCCTCCCACGATTCCAGTACCACCTTCTGCGAGTTTTGACACGATGAACGAGCCAACCAAGTACGAGCCCGGAAAGCAGATTCCTGTCAGTGATTCCGCCGCGGCCGGTGGTGAAGTCGCTGAAACTCCACGGTTGCTTTTTAATCCTCCCATTGACATCTACGAAACCGAAGATGGATTGGTGCTGTATGCTGATCTGCCAGGAGTCAGCACCGAAAATCTCGAGCTAGAAGTTCAAGATAATCGACTGGCATTGTTTGGCAAAGTGCCTCCAGAAGATCCCAATCATCGCACGTTGCATCGAGAGTACGAGATCGGTGATTATTTGCGCAGCTTTATCTTGAGCGATGATGTCGATCATGAACGAATTTCGGCTCGACTCACCAATGGTGTTCTGCGAGTCGAGTTGCCGAAAAATCAGGCTGCGGAGCCTCGCCGGATCTCCATCAACGTGGAATAGGTCGACTGGCGGACAGCAAAAGCCGACGAATTTGTGCTCTTCGTTGATCAGCTGGTGTTGAACGAAATTGGCCACGCGCTGTGTCTGATTTCGTAAAGAGATGCGAAATCGTCGCGAGTCCTTTGAATTCACCGGGAAAGGAGTTCGCATTCTTGCACGCGATTTCCTATCCTTCCTAGCCACTTCTGATCGGACCAGATATACACAGCATGCAGACGGAGAATCAAAGGTGAGTATCCACTTTACGATGGCAATGGATGGGCTACATCGAGACATCGTGGCGATGTGTTCGAAGGTTGAAGAAAACATCAGCGCGGCGGTGAAAGGTTTGCAGCAAAGAAGTGGCGAACTTGCTGCCGAACTTCAGGTACGAGACAGAGAAGTCAACAATCTGGACATCCACATTGAAGAAGAATGTCTCCGAATTTTGGCGCTGTACCATCCGGTCGCCAACGACCTTCGTCGAGTGACCGCTGTGCTAAAGATCGCTGGCGAACTGGAACGCGTCGGAGACATCGCAGTGAATCTTGCCGATCGTGCGGCCAGCATTTCGCTGTTTCCCGAATTTCCAATGCCGCAGTTGCTCAGCGAAATGACGGACAAAGCCCTCGCAATGCTACACCAAAGCATCGATGCGTATGTCGACCTTGATTCGACGTTAGCACGACAAGTGTGTGCTAATGACGACGAAGTCGATCGCTTAAATGTGGCTTTGCTACAACGAGTGCGTGAAGAGATCACTCAGAATGTCAAAATTGCTGAACCAGGGATGCACCTGTTTTCAGCCATTCGACAAATTGAACGAGTCGCAGATCACGCGACCAATATTTCAGAAGACGTGGTCTATCTTGTGGAAGGCATCATCATTCGCCACGGCGGTGCATCTGAAGCAACTGCGAAGTCATAACAGAACGATCGTTGCAGACCAGCGGTTTGCTGTCGGGTTGTTTCCGTAGATGTGCTGTTCGATGGCCGTCTGTTCGGTGAGTAGCGTATTCGGTTGGCTCGCGTATCGAAGCAATTCTCACCAACCTGCATCGCGGTTTCGAACACCGTGGTTGTGAAAACCGCTGCTCGAATTCAATTTCAATTGTGTACCAAAATGTCGTGAACCAGTAATCTTTGATCACTGGTCAGGATCACATCGGCGAGCTGATCTTGGCGAGAGGGCAGCAAAGCGTTTGCGTCGGGGGCCAAATTTAACCGCAGTTGATCTTTTAGGGCTGCGAATTGAATCGCGTGCCCTTCAGTGAAATCGTTTTCACTCAACTGTTGAATGTTAATCGCCTGAATGTTAATCGCCTGAATGTCAATCGCCTGAATGCCAATCGCCTGAACCACAATTGCCGCAGGCTGTTGTTGTCCGCTTTGCAAAAAGTCTTCGGCAAGTTGCAGCAACCGCAAACTTCCGTCAGGAGTTTTCATGAGTACCGCCATCAATTGAAAGGCGATTGAGGTGTCTCGTAATTCAAGCTGCCTACGAATTCGCTGAGTCAGATCTTCCGCACTGATGGGCAGTATTTCAGCCGACGTTTTTTCCGCTCGAGCCCAACTTTCCAACCAGCCAATTCGTCGTCGACCGTTGGTAAAGTACGTCGCAGATTGTTCGTCAATTCGCCGTTTTAGTAAACTCGGTGAATGAGAAAATCGCTGCTGATCTTGGCTGATCACGAGTCCCATTTCCTGAATCGTTTGAGCAAGCTGTTTGCCAATCACTTGATGACTTCGAATCGTGGGATGCACGTGATCGAGAAACAGGTCAAATCCGAATTCCGTGCCAGTGCCTTCTCGTAGCGTATCCAGCAACGGTCCACAGCGAATCAACGGAACGGAACGGTGTTCTGCGATATTAAGGAGCTTGGCAACCAGTTTGGTTTTCATTCTTAATGGACACACATCGTGATCAACGGCGAATTGAAAGTGTCGAGATGCGTCCTGATCTTGCTGATTGGCTTTCAGGCATCTGGCTAAGCGAAAGTGAGATAAAGCGTGTTCAGGAGAGTGTTTGACACAGTCTTGCAAAAATGAAATCGCAGCGACCCAGTCCATCGATTCAATCGCTTGTTCTGCCAAATCCATACTGGCTCGCCATTGAATTTGTTGAGCCTGTGAAACAGACGGCGCGTGTTCAGACTTGAGTGGAGCAGTGTCACGGTGATTGGCTGCCAGTTCAATCAAGCACACTGGCACCTTTGCTGATTCACACTGGTCGATCATTCGCGTAACGGATTCTGCAAATTGCTTTACAACATTGGCATGCCATTCGGCATCATAGTGGTACGTTTCGTAGCCTGCCGCATGATCAAGTTTTGCTTTGAATTCGTGGTTGGGCACAGGGACTTCAGCTGCTGCATTGATCATTGTGTTCGGCGAAATCCAATGACGTAGCAAGGCGACTGTCTTCAGTTGATTCAGTGAATTCGCAATTCCAGAACCAACAGACGTCGAAGTTGAGCGTGAATATGTGTGGTCTTCTAGGAATTCATTGTGCCCTGTTGCGATGACAATCAAGTCGGGATCGTAGGTGAGTAATTCGGGAACAAGACGGCTTAAGCGATGGCTGGCAAAAGACACGCCTCCACAATTCACAATTCGAATCCGTTCAGATGGAACAGCATGGCTCAGGTCGTCTTCGGCCCAAGCTGAAAACGCTGTTTGTGGAGCAAATGGGCGGCCTTGCACGGTGGACCCACCCAACACAAAAATCAACTTGTCACAGGTTTTTCGCTTGGTATCAACAAGTGTTGCGGTTTGAGAGTGCTTCGGATTGGATCGCGCAGGTGCCTTCGGCGGAAAGGAAACCTCGGCAAAGAACTGCTGATAGGGTAACGAAATTCGAAATTCTTGAATCGTTTCATCCCAAGTGAATAAAGGGACTTCTGGCTGCAAACCTTGACTCAGTTTTGCTTGGTCGTTTGAACCTCCAAAGATTCGCAGCCCAATTTCAAGTGTGATAAACGGTAAGATTGCAATCGCAACCGCGGCTGCACGGAAACCCCATTTGTGTTGATTTGTTCTTGATTTCATACGATGATTTTTGCTGAATGTTTCTTGGTTGCCAACTCGGTTGTCGCAGCCAGATTTTGACGCGGCAAGAAACATGGTGTTTCACGAACCAGCTTCGAGCAGCGAAGCGATGATGTGGAGTCAAGTGAGGCGAAAACGCAATGTGGATTTGTCTTAAGCAGAGCGAGTTCAAGGCGATTCAGGAAAGTCTGCTCTTGTCTTCCTTCGCAACGGACTGACTATGCATATAATGTATGGCCTCACTCTGACGACAGAATTTCGTCTGTCGCCGTGCTTATTTGTCTGATTACTGTCATTAAACTGTTCATGTCTCAGTTCGCCGAATCTTGGTCAATTTGGTTTCCCGGCTTGCTGGTGATGCTAAGCCTTGTGACGTGTTCGGCGTTCTTTTCTGCCAGCGAAACGGCTTTGTTTTTTCTTTCACGCGAAGAAATCCGACGCTTTAGTGCTGGCAACCATCGACAACGCACCGTGTCCGGTTTGATGCAGGATCCAGACCGGTTGCTCACGGCAGTTTTGTTTTGGAATCTGCTGATTAATCTCAGCTACTTTTCCGTTGGCATTGTCTTGATGCAATCGTTGACTCGGGATGGTTTTACATTGGTCGCCAGCGCCATGGGCGTGTTCAGTTTGCTGGGAATGATTGTCTTGGGGGAAGTCACTCCTAAGACTCTTGCTGTTCTTTTTCGGCAACAGATTTCCGTCAACGTCGCTTGGCCGTTGGCAATGGCCGTGCGAATTTTGGACCCTTTGATTCCTATCTTGAATCAAACGGCTGTGATTCTCCGGCGTACTTTTTGGCCTCAGGTACGACATGAACCTCATTTGCAGCCGGAAGATCTGGAGAAAGCGATTGATGCGTCAGCCGCCTATACAAGTGAGCTATTAGAAATCGAACAAAAGGTGCTTCACAGTATTCTTGATCTCAACGAAGTGATGGTCGAAGAAGTGATGAGACCTCGAAGTCTGTGTGTCGTAGCAGAACCAGCTGAAACCTTGGAAACTCATTCGCTCGGCACGACCAACAACGTTTCGTACGTGATGGTGAAAGAGGCTGGTGACGAGAGCGAAATTTTTTCGCGAGCGGTTTCTTTAAGAAGAGTCATCGGCCATTCTCGAGCGACTTTTGATGAATTGGCTGAACCTGTGATTTACGTGCCTTGGTGTTCTACTTTGGCTTATGTGCTGGGAGAACTTCGCACCAAATACAGCAGCGTTGTGGTTGTGGTTCACGAGCACGGTGAAATGGTTGGCACTCTTTGTTACGACGATATTCTGGAAGTGATTTTTAACGAGGGTCAGTCGAGAACTCGCCGAGTCCTTGGCAGAGAGCCTCTGCTACCGATCGGAGACAATCGATACCACGTTGATGGACTGATTAGCCTGCGTTTGCTGTATCAACGTCTGCGGATTTCGTTTGATGCTGAAGAAGAAAACTTGAATACGCTTTCCGGATTGTTCCAAGATGAATTGGAACAATTGCCACACGTGGGCGACCAGGTTTCGATTGAAGGTTGGCGATTTACTGCCATCGAGGTGGATTCACGAGGTCGATTGCGAGCACTGGTGGAACCCGTTGATGGTTTTGCCAAAGAAGTGGAAGGTGCGTAATGGGATTCGCGGGAACTCTTTTCGTCGCCACCTTACTGTTTCTGATCGGCTTGCGACTGTCTGCATTTTTCAGCGGCAGCGAGACCGGATTTTACAGAGTCAGCACGCTGCAATTGACTCTGCAAAAGCAGCGAGGCGACCGAATTGCTTCCAGCCTGTTTTCATTCGTAGCGCACCCCGAAAAATTCGTGGCAACCACTTTGGTAGGCAACAATATCGCCAACTATGTCACGACTTTATCTGTTGGTATGTTTGTCGCAGCGATCTGGGAAAGCAGTGGGGGAACCATCGAAATTTTAGCGACGCTATTGCTGACCCCTGTCATCTTTATCTTTGGTGAATTGATTCCGAAAAGCCTGTTTTACAGAGCTCCTATGTCACAGCTTCGAACCGGTGCGCGTTGGTTTCAGGGCTTTTACATCCTGTTTTTTCCGGTCAGCTTGCCTCTGATTTCAGCCTCTCGTCTTGTCACCAAGTTAAGCAAGTCCACTCGCCGCCCCTTGGAAGTTGTGTTTGGGCGAACACGTTTGTTTGGGGTTCTTGAAGCGGGGCAGAGAGAGGGAATTCTTACTCAGGTTCAACGGAACCTTGCGGAAAATTTAATGCAAGTGGCCGCTCAGCCTGTGCGGTCGGCGATCGTTCCTAACGCAGTTCTGACAGGCATTGAAGAATCTGCCAGCGTTAATGAAGCACTTCAGCGATCAGAAGTTTCAAAATCACCTTTTGTGTTCGTTCACAAGACGGGGCAGCCAAGCAATTGGGTCGGCTATGTGCGAATCGCCGACTTGCTGTCCAGTGGACTGGCCCCTCGCTTGGTGATGCACAACCTTCCCACGTATCAAAGCCAGACGTCTCGACTGGAAGTCATGACGTCCATGTTCCAAGAAGAAGTTTTGTACGGACTGGTGAAAGAAGACGAAATGTGTCTTGGCATTATTCGCCGACAGACTTTGCAGTCTGAACTATTTCGAGTCATGCGACCCGCTTCCAGTGAACTCACTGACCTGCTGGCAGAACCGACTTCGAACTAACGTTCGGTCATGTTTTCGCTGAG
>CAYTUE010000014.1:7142-21274 GCA_964441085.1 uncultured Planctomycetaceae bacterium | reverse complement strand
CATGTTTTCGCTGAGGCAGTTTTCGTGAGCTATGTTGTTTCCAATTGAGCTTCAACGGCTCGGGAAAACTGACCGTAGATGCCTTCGCTAAACAGCACGAAGCGAACTTCAGCAGGCAGCTTATGCCACTTTTGAAAGTCAGAGCACGCTTTGATGGCGACGTTTGCTGCAAGGTCGAGCGGGTAGCCGTATGCTCCTGCACTGATCGCCGGAAACGCGATAGTCTGGCAGTCATGTTCGACGGCCAGCTTTAAACAGCTGCGATAGGCGGATACGAGCAGTTCTGATTCTCCTGAACGTCCCCCCTTCCAGACAGGACCGACCGCGTGAAACACGAACTTGGCAGAGAGGTTGCCTGCGGTGGACGCCACAGCTGATCCCGTTTCGCATCCGTCTGAGTAACGCCGTTTTGTGTCAGCCATGATTTCGGGGCCGCCAGCTAACTGGATTGCGCCATCCACTCCTGATCCACCGGCAAGGTCCGAATTTGCAGCATTCACGATGGCGTCGACATTTTGTTCGGTGATGTCTCCAATAGAAAGCACCAGTTTACAGCCACAAACATTCACTCGCATCGACGTGGTTTCTCGTTTCTCTGACACCGCTGGAACACAGATCGGTTAAAAGCACCCTTGGCAGGATTCGAACCTGCGACCTCCGCTTTAGGAAAGCGATGCTCTATCCGGCTGAGCTACAAGGGCTTGTTGTTTCGCTGGGCTTGTTATTTTTGGGGGCTTGTTGTTTTTCGGGGTTTTGCAGACTCGGGCACACCTTTTGGCACAGCCGCTCTCCCCGCGACAGAGATCAGTTTTATGAGTCGCAAGAAGGCTGCAAAGACACGCATACACACGGTCGAAACCTTACCCAGATTTCCCTTTGTTTGCCCACCCCAACAGTCCACGGACTAAAAAAATACAGGGGAAAGTATCGATTTTGAATTGGCTCGGGCGCTAAAAATCGGGCACCAAGAAATTCAAGTGAGGAAATCATGTCAGGCCGTCTGATATGACTTTCCTGCTTTCAGTTGCTGAGCCTTGCGATCACCTGTGTGGCGATGATTCGTGGGGCTAACAGGTCACTTGAAGTCAGGTTGCCCATGGTTGGTATGAAACACGTGTCTGACATCAAATTCTGGCTGAAAGTTTGAATCGAAGCTCACGAAATTCGCTACGCTGACGAACGCTGTGTGGCAGAATTTCTGCCGATATTGTCGCCATTCTACAGAGTGCCTATCATGATTCAGACTTCTATGAATTCTGCTATCCAAGCGTTGCTGGGACAATTCACCCCAGATCCCAATTCAACGCTCAGCGCTACACTTCAAAAGACTTTGGTGATTGCTCGAAACTTGCAACGTCGAGCGGCCGAACTGCAAACTCCTGCAGAACGCAAGCAGCAGATGGAATTGGATCGAATGATTCAAAACCCGAGCGACAAAGTCACCATGACGGCGCTCACAGATCAAGCCTTTCGATCAACAGCGGCTGCACGATCAGCAGAACAGTTGATTCATATTTTGGATGTCCAAGGCATTCCTCGCTTCTTCGACCCGGTGGAACGAGTGATGTTACGAGGTTTTCAGTCGTTTGGAGGGTACTTGCCCGGAGTCACCATCCCCATGGTGAAGGACAAGATGCGAGCTGAAACAGCAAACGTCATTTTGCCTGCCGAAGCAGAAGTTTTGCGAAAGCATTTGAATGCTCGCCGAGATGAATCTGTCCGGATGAATGTCAACTTGTTGGGAGAAGCAATTTTAGGAGAAGAAGAAGCCAATCACAGATTAAAGACTCACTTACAGGCATTTCAGTTACCTGAAATCGAAGTCATGTCTGTCAAAATTTCAACCATCTATTCACAGATTTCACCCGTGTCACGTGACCACAGTATTCGCCAAATGTGCGAACGGATGGAACTGTTGTATCGTGCTGCAGCGCGAGGACAGTTTACGCGTTCAGACGGAACGGTCGTTGCAAAGTTTGTGTACTTGGATATGGAGGAATACCGAGACTTATCGCTTACCGCTGAAGTCTTTATGAAAACTTTGGATCGTCCGGGAATGGAAGGCATCGCTGCTGGCATTGTGTTTCAGGCTTATATTCCTGATTCATTTTACTGGCAAAAACAAGTGACGAAGTGGGCGAAGAAGCGAGTCGCAGATGGTGGAGGACTGGTGACAATTCGCATTGTTAAAGGTGCCAATATGGAAATGGAACGCATCGAAGCGTCTCACCATGGTTGGCCTCAGGCTCCCTTTCAACAGAAAATTGAAACAGATGCCAACTACAAACGCATGGTGCAATATGCGTTTCAGCCCGAAAATCGAGTGGCCGTCCGTCCCGGCATTGCGTCGCACAACCTGTTCGATATCAGCTACGCTCTTGTGTTGGCGACAGAATTGAAAGCGTTAGACCGTATTCAATTTGAAATGCTAGAAGGGATGGCCAATCATCAAAGAAGGGCTTTGCATGAGTTGACTCGAAATGTTCTGCTGTACGCACCCGCTTGCCGTCAGCAAGACTTTATCCATGCGATTGGCTATCTGGTGCGTCGGTTAGACGAAAATACGGGCGAAGAAAATTTCTTAAGGCATGCGTTTCATATTGAAGTGGGTTCTGCTGCATGGAAGGCATTGGAAGCTGGGTTTTTGAAATCATTTGATTTGATTGAACGGCTCTCCGATCAGCCTCGCCGTCAGCAAAATCGCAATACGGAAACCTTTGCCGTGGATTCTGTGGTTCCAAACTGGAAGGATTTCACAAACGCTGTCGATACAGATTTCAGTCTTCCACAGAACGCAAAATGGGGCGAATCCATTGTCGCTCAATGGCACGATCAGTGCGCTGAAAATGCCATTCAGGTTCCCTTGTTTGTGGCCGGGCAGCAGATTGTCGAAGGCCGGCAAGAAAAGCTGAGTGAAGATCCGTCTCGAGATAACGTGATTGTTGCTCGCTATTTGCAAGGCAATCAAGAAGACGTGGAAGCAGCCATGCAATGCGCGAAGGAAGATCCATCTGGCTGGCGAGCAAAACCGTCGAGCGAACGGTTCCAGATTCTGAAACAGGTCGCTGCGGAAGTGCGCAAGGCGCGAGCTGACTTAATGGGTGCGGCAATGGCAGAAGCTGGAAAAACTCTCACCGAAAGTGACCCCGAAGTTTCAGAAGCGATTGATTTCATTGAATTTTATGCATCAACCACGAAGTACTTTGAAGAACTGTGTGATGCCCAGTCGCAGGTGCCTGCGACTGGACGAGGTGTCGTTGTGGTTGTGTCGCCTTGGAATTTTCCTGTTGCGATTCCATGTGGAGGAATTGCGGCCGCACTCGCGTCTGGCAATACAACGATTCTCAAGCCAGCATCAAACACCGTTTTGGTCGCTCATCTTTTGTGTGAGTGTTTTTATCGAGCAGGTGTGCCTCGTACCGCACTGCAGTTACTGCCCTGCCCCGGTGGTACGGTTGGAAGTCAATTGGTAAGCCACGACGATGCTGACTGCGTGATTTTAACCGGAGGCACAGACACTGCGTTGCGGATGCTGAATTCGAAACCGTCGATGAATTTATTAGCCGAAACGGGAGGGAAAAATGCCACGATTGTGACAGCGATGGCTGATCGAGACCAAGCCATCAAACATGTCATTCATTCCGCCTTTGGGCACAGCGGACAAAAATGTTCTGCCACATCTTTGTTGCTGCTTGAACAGGAAGTCTACGACGACCCAGACTTTAAAAAGTCGCTGGTGGACGCCACCAAAAGTTTGCACGTTGGTTCTGCATGGGACACGTTTAATCGGCTTGGGCCACTTAGCGTTCCTCCCAGTGGAGATCTACTCAAGGGGCTGAAAGAACTGGAAGACGGCGAGTCTTGGGCTTTGCTTCCTAAACGACTGAACGACAGCAAGTGCATTTATACTCCTGGAATCAAGTGGGGAGTCACGCCCGGCAGCTACACTCATGTTACCGAATTTTTCGGCCCCCTGCTTGCCGTGATGCCGTTTCGTTCGTTAAGTGAAGCCATTGAAATTGTTAACGATTCGGGGTACGGACTCACGTCAGGGCTAGAAAGTTTGGACGACCGAGAGCAGCAAGAATGGTTGACTGGAATCAAGGCGGGCAACTTGTACGTGAACCGTTCTACCACGGGAGCAATTGTGTTACGGCAGCCCTTTGGAGGCATGGGGAAAAGTGCGTTTGGGCCGGGAATCAAAGCGGGAGGACCAAACTATGTGGCTCAATTGATGAGCTTCCCTCGTCACAAACCGGCCGCTTTGGCTCACAATGATCTGACCACAGATTTTTCTCATTTGCCTTTGCAGCAACTTGCACAAGGGCTTCTTCAACTGACAGGGGCGCAGGCTGCTGATTCGGCTTCCTTGATTTCACTGATCCGTGATTTTGGAATCGTGGCGGAAGAAGAATTTCTTGAAGAGCACGATCATTTCCGGTTGGTGGGGCAGGATAACATTCGCCGGTACTTGCCAGTCCCTCGACTGTGTGTGCGAATTGATGCGACAGACACGTGGTACGATATTGTTGCCCGAGTTGCTGCGGCTCGAGCAGTGGGTGGGCGAGTATTTGTGAGCAGCCCACCCAAAGTTCATGAAGACTTACTGCAGGTGCTACATGATCTGACGGAAGTTTGGGCAGCCGGAATTGAATTCGTTGAAGAAGACGACGACGCGGTGATTGAAGCCATTCACACCGGCGCAATTACTCGACTTCGGTACGCTTGTCCGGATGCAGTTCCAGACGCGATTCGCAAAGCTGTGATTGGACACTATGTTCACATTGCCGATACGCCCGTGATTCCGATCGGGCGTATTGAATTACTGTGGTACGTTCAAGAACAATCAGTGTGTGTTGACTACCATCGCTATGGAAACTTAGGAGCACGAAGCGCTGAAGAACGTGCAGCGATTCAGTAATTGAAACCATTCTTACCAGCCCGCCATCGGCAGAATCTGCCGATGGCGGGCTGCGCTTGCTGATTTAGGCAATCAATGGGAAGGTGTGATCGTTGCGATTGCCGGCTTCGATTCAAATCGTCGTTCTCTTAGAACCAGATGGTCGATAAGTTAGATGACTCACAAGGAAGGGCCGTCGCTTTTCGCCAAATCAACAAGAGCGACCAAATCAACGAATCTGCAACGTGCTTGGGATTGACGACGAATGAAGCAGCAACTCGATGCCATCATCCTTGGAGCTGGCCCGGCCGGCAGTACGGCCGCCACATTATTGGCTGATGCGGGCCTAAATGTAGTCGTGATTGAAAAGGATCACTTTCCTCGATTTCATATTGGTGAGTCTTTGCTGCCAGCAACCGTTCGGATTTTTGAACGCCTTGCTGTTCACGACCAAATTCGCGATCGCTTTATTTTAAAGCCTGGCGGGAAGTGGCTGTATGGCGAAAAGGAGGTTCCTGGAGACTTCGCGATTAGCGATTCCAAAGCCACGTTCAAAGAAAATCCGTACTCGTATTTGGTTGAGCGAGCCGACTTTGATCACATCTTAATCAAGCGCAGCGAAGAAGCAGGTGCTGATGTTCGGTTCGGTTGTGAAATGAAAGAGTTGCTAAAAGAAGGCAGTCGTGTTGTTGGAATTCGTTATCAAGACGAATCTGGAAAGTCCACCGATCTGTATGCGAGACAAGTGATCGACGCAACGGGGCTTCGAGCCGCCATTCCTTCCAAGCTACGTATCCGCAAGCTGACTGAACCACATCGCATCGGTATTTATGCTCAGTACGCTGCAAAGCCAACTCGAGACGATATTAAAGCGGGTTGGTTTTTAGGGCAGATGTTCTACGACGGCTGGACTTGGCTGCTGGCCTTGCCAAACGAACGGTTTAGTGTGGGAACCGTGATGACAGTGGATCGTTTTAAAAAATCAAAGGCGTCTCCGACTCAAATATTGGAACGATTGGTTGAAGAAAATGGTTTGCTGAACAAGGGGATGGCTGGCACTCCCGAACGAATCAGTGACGTGATGGTGACCGGAAACATGGGCAATTCATCGGAACGACTGGCGGGAGACGGATGGGTGGCGATCGGCGATGCGGCCTATTTTATCGACCCGTGCTATTCGTCTGGAGTCCACTTGGCAATGAAGTCTGCCGAGCTTGTCGCCGACACAATATTGGAACAGCCAAGGCAATCCGAAATTCCTGTCACTGTGTTTGATGCCTATCAGAAGCAAATGAGGCACCATGAAAAGTCGGTCCACAATATGGTGGCAGCGTTCTACATGGCCAGCCGTAACACAACCTTGCAAAAGATGATCACGAAAATGCAGGGTGGTTTCTTTTCAAGGAAATTTGTGACATTCGTGGGAGGCGACTTCGACAAGAATTCAGGCTTCATTGGTCGACTTCGGTACTATTCAAAATTCATCAGTTCGTGCTTTCGAAATAATAAAACGCAGACTCCCGAAAACCATCCCGAGTATCTGCATGCAGCTCATGCCACGGCCACGAATCTGGTGACTATGCCGAAACCGAATGACATGCACGAACAGTCTGGTCGTAAGGCGGCATGACGAAAGACGGCTGTTTGACGGTTCGACTGCGGTGGAACTGATTCCGGAACAGCAGGACATAAAAAGAGCCCGTTGAACAAAGTTTGTGCAACGGGCTTTTTGATTTGTTGGCCAGAAGGTGAACGATGTTTGAAGTGTGTTACGCCAAACTATTCAGCAGCTGGTTCTTCTTTGTCCGCAGAACCCACGGCAACAGTTTCTGAACCATCTGTTGCTTCAGGAACTTCTTCGTAAGAACTTTCGAACTTCAATTGTTTTTGGTCGCCCACTTCGGTGACCTCGATGGTGACGACATTCTTGCCTTCAAAAGTGCCTCGTAGCAGTTCTTCGGCCAAGGGGTCTTCGATATATCGCTCGACGCTTCGACGCAGAGGGCGAGCACCGTAGTCGAGTCCGTCTCCTGCTTCACCCTTATCGATAATAAAGCCTCGAGCATCATTCGAGAGAACTAACTTCAGGCCCTTTTCGGCCAGTCGGTCGTAGACCTTATTCAGTTCGATGTCGACGATGTCCATCAGTTCAACTCGAGTCAACTTGCGGAAGACAACAACTTCGTCCAGCCGTCCCAAGAATTCTGGTTTGAATTCTTTTTGCAGCTCGTGCATCAGGTGAGTCTTCATTTCGTCGTAAGATCGCTTGTCGTCGTTTTCTCGCAAGGTGTGCAGTCCCATGCTTCCACCATGAGCCATCTTGCTGGCTCCTGCGTTGGTGGTCATGATCAACACAACATTTTTGAAGTCGACTGTGCGACCGAAGCTGTCAGTTAGGTGTCCTTCTTCCATGATCTGCAGCAACATATTGAAGACATCGTGATGAGCCTTTTCAATTTCGTCGAGCAAAACAACGGCGTAAGGACGGCGACGGATTTTTTCGGTGAGTTGCCCGCCTTCTTCGTATCCAACGTAGCCTGGAGGGGCACCCACCAAACGGCTCACATTGTGTTTTTCCATGTACTCAGACATGTCCAACTGAATCAGTGAATCTTCTTCACCGAACATGAATTCAGCCAGAGTCTTTGCAAGCAATGTTTTACCGACACCGGTTGGGCCAGAAAACAGGAAGACACCAGTCGGACGCTTAGGATCTTTCAACCCACTCCGGCTTCGTCGCACGGCTTTGCAAACTTGAGTGATCGCTTCGTGTTGGCTGATCACTTTTTCGTGCAGTTCGTCTTCCATTTGCAGCAAACGAACTGTGTCTTCGCTGGAGAGTCGAGTCAAAGGGATGCCCGTCATTTTGGCAACCACTTCGGAGACGACTTCTGCGTCGACGACACCGTCTGTTTGACGAGATTGTTCACGCCATTCTTCAGTCAAGGTGTCTTTCTTTTTACGCAGCTTGTCAGCTTGGTCTCGAAGTGAGGCCGCTTTTTCAAACTGCTGTTCGGCGACGGCATCTTCCTTCGCTTGGTTTAAGCGTTGGATTTCGTCTTCGATTTCCTTCAAGTTCGGTGGACGAACCATGGACTTAAGACGCACTCGAGCACCCGCTTCGTCGATGACATCAATCGCTTTATCGGGCAAGCAACGTGCTGTGATATAGCGGTTCGACATTTCGACAGCTGCTTCCAACGCATCGTCGGTAATTTGAACTCGATGATGTTCTTCGTAGCGTTCTCGCAGGCCTTTCAGAATTTCGACGGCTTGTTCTGGGTTCGGTGGGTTAACCACCACGTTTTGGAAACGTCGTTCCAACGCGCTGTCTTTTTCGATGTACTTGCGATATTCGTCTAGCGTGGTTGCACCAATGACCTGCAATTCGCCTCGACTTAACGCAGGCTTCAGAACATTGCTGGCGTCGATCGCACCTTCTGCTCCACCGGCACCGACTAATGTGTGCAGTTCGTCGATGAACAGAATCGTGTTTTTCGCTCGACGAACTTCGTTCATCACAGCCTTGATTCGTTCTTCAAACTGACCTCGATACTTTGTTCCCGCAACCATCATGGCAAGGTCGAGAACGATAATTCGGCGTTCAGCCAGTAGGTCGGGAACGAGGCCATCCACGACCATCTGAGCAAAGCCTTCAACGATCGCCGTTTTACCGACTCCTGCTTCACCCAGTAGAACAGGGTTGTTCTTTTGTCGGCGGCAAAGAATTTGGATCACTCGCTCGATTTCAGATGCTCGACCAATCACAGGGTCAAGTTTCTTTTGTTTAGCAAGTTCCGTGAGGTCTCGACCAAAACTATCGAGTGCGGGAGTTTTGCTGCGAGATCCACTGCGTTGAGAACCGCCTTCGCGTTCTGGCGTTTGAGTGCCTCCACCTTCGGCTGATTCAATTCCGTGACCAAGCAAGTTCAAAACTTCGTCTCGTACATCATCCAGCTTCATTCCCAGATTCATCAGAACCTGAGCGGCAACGCCTTCTTGTTCTCGAAGCAAACCCAGTAGCAAATGTTCTGTACCAACATAGTTGTGGTTTAGGTTTCGAGCTTCTTCCATCGCGTATTCGATGACTTTTTTCGCTCGTGGAGTTTGAGGCAGTTTGCCCATGGTGACCATGTCTGGTCCCGTCTGAACAATCTTCTCGACTTCGATGCGGATTTTTCGCAGGTCAACGTCTAGGTTTTTCAGAACGTTTGCGGCGACTCCAGAACCTTCCTTCACAAGCCCCAGAAGAATGTGTTCTGTGCCAATGTATTCGTGGTTGAACCGCTGAGCTTCCTGGTTGGCAAGCTGCATCACTTTTCGAGCTCGATCTGTGAAGCGTTCGTACATGTCTGACTTTTCCTGTTCTGAAAGTTGAACGGAGGGGCTTCTGTCACAGAAACCTAACAGCCAACCTCGTGTTGACTTGGACCGTTCTGAATTTATAGGTCACCCAAAACTGCTCTCACAGATTTGGACTTCGCTGATAAGTGAGATTGGAGATTCTTCGAGAAACCACAATCGCCAACATTGTTTCACCCGATTGTGCAGTTGAAGCACATCGGGAAAACAGATGCTGGTTTACCAGACACCACGTTTTTTCTTGTAAAAAGACTTTCGGCCACTTTGACAGCCAACCGTCCATGCCATTGCTACAGCGAATGGCATGCCGTGATTCTAGGAGGCTGCATGTTCCTCGACAAGACAGGCAGTTCCGACTTCCTGCATGGAATCCATGACTTTGCAAATACTTTTTGTGTGTTTGGGCAGTTTTGGACTCCTGATGTCGATTTTGGACAACCTTCAGCACTGTTGTGGCTGAAACTGGATATCGCAGCCCCCAGAAATTGGTACTCAGGCGATTCCATTTCACCCACGAAATTTACACCGACTGACGCCCGGTGCCGTCTCTGATTGCCCTCATCGACAAATCTAGCAAAGCAAACAGGCCAAACATCGCCAAAACATGGGTGATCGCTATATCTGACAAACGCGACCAGACGTTTCTAGAACAATTGTTCGCTCCGTTCGACAGTTTTGGGTCTCCTTCAATACCACTCCAATTTCAGCCGTGTTGCCGTTGAGAACCAGCTTTGGCAGTGAACAGATGACGCTCTGCTCGAAATCTGAACCTTGCTGCTGCGAATCCTTCTCGCCGTGCTTGCTTAGGTCTGTTTGATGCTCACAATGACACCACAAGATCTTGTCCAGCCCTGTAGCAACCACCCTCCCTCTTCCATTCCTCTGTTGATAAGTGATGTCAGTCCTTGGATTACTGCTCTCCTAACCTCACAGCTTCTGGGCAACGTGTGTGTGCTCGCTTTGAATCCTGTTGTACGGGAAACGATCTGAGTGATCTCGGACAGTTGGTTTTTGCATTGCTGGCTGAAGAATCGATCGGTGGGGCGTGCCTAAACCGTTTGGGACTGACGATGAAAGTTTTGGCCGCTGGATCATTGGGACCAGAGGCCGCCAATGCAGCCACACAGTTTCTTTCTGATGGAGTTGCCGAAACTGACATCAACAGTCAGCCGCTCACCAGACAGCAGGCTGCGGATGAGACACCCCGTTGGTACGTCACATTGCGAGACAAAGCGGCTGTGATCGCAAAGCGAAGCACAGATGGCCCTTCAATCGGTAGTGAACATTTGCTGATCGCGATGGTTCAGATGGACGGCTTCGTTAAGGATGTTCTCAGTCAACATGGTGTTCAGCACGACGCTGTGGTGGACGCATTGGGGCAAGGTGAAGATTCTGCCACGAAAATTGACGTCGATTTTGCATTGGCGATTGATGATGAAGCTCAGTCAGCCGTTCATGTCAATTCCCCGTGCGACCAGATGGCAGACGGAAATCCGCAAACATCACAACAAGGCTCCGCTGGTGATGCTGCTGCGGTGCATGCGTTGCTTGATGCCAATTTGAATCGAGCACGTGAAGGGCTGCGAGTTCTAGAAGACTGTGCTCGCTTTGTTCTATGCTGCGTCAAAACAACCGAATGGCTTAAAAATATTCGACATCAATTGGTTGAAGCAGAAATTCGGCTACGCACCAAACACTCTGTTATTCAGCGTCGCAATGTTGAAGCGGATGCTGGCACAGGATTAACCACGGCCAACGAACAGCGTCGAGCCAACTTAAAAGACATTATCACCGCCAACTGCCGCCGTATGCAGGAAGCGATTCGCAGCCTTGAAGAATTTGGCAAACTGATTGACAGTCAGTTTTCTGCAAGCTGTAAGCAGCTTCGATATCAAACGTACCAAGCAGAACAGATGTTAGAAAGCCGAATGACACTGCCCGAATCCAACAGCAAAACAGCATTGCCAACCACCAGTCGTCGCCGAACCCAGCGTCAGCAACGATTGCAGAGTTCCTTATTGTACGTGTTGATGACAGAACAGTTTTGCAATCAGCCATGGAAACAAACGGCTGAAGGCGTCCTCGCCGCAGGCGCAGACATTCTGCAACTTCGCGAAAAAACACTTGCTGCGCCCGAGCTTCGTCGGCGAGCTGCCTACCTACGTGATCTTTGCAGCGAACATGATGCTTTATTCTTCATGAATGACGACCCAGAAGTCGCTCAAAGTATGAACGCAGACGGTGTTCATGTTGGTCAATCCGATCTGCCAGTGAGCGAAGTCAGAAAGTTAGTCGATCCCGATCAATTGATCGGTTTATCGACTCACAACCTGCAGCAGCTCAATGCAGCTGCCGAATGCAAAGCAGACTATGTTGGAGTGGGGCCCATGTTTACCACCCAAACGAAATCGTTTGATGAGTATTCTGGGCCAGCTTATGCCATGCAAGCTTCTAAAAACGCCAATATGCCGTGGTTTGCGATTGGAGGAATTGGACACGAGAATCTGGTTGAGCTAATCGATTCCGGGGTGCGTCGCATTGCTGTGTGTTCAACTGTGCTGAGTGCGGCAGACCCCCAAAACGCAACAGGTTTGCTGAAACAGCAACTCCTTGAAGCAGGCGCGACAGGCTGATGCGGTTCGCTTTCGAAACATTAAAGCGACAGGTCCAAAATCAGGTACAGATTCTCCGTCATTCTGCTGTCGACTTTCTGTTTCCTTGGAGCTGCGTGTTTTGCGGTGTGCGAAAGGAATCGGAAGCCACCTGCGGTCTTGATCAACCATGGTGTGGTGATTGCCAAGAGGAACTCATTCAACGAAATCAGCAACGCTGCGTTCAATGTGCCGCCGTGGTGGGGCAGTATTCAAACACAGCCAATGGTTGTGTTCATTGTCGAGGCAAAAAGATCCGCTTTGATTCGGCAACTTGTGTAGGAATGTATGAAGGTGCTTTGCGGAAAGCCATTTTGGCGTCAAAGTGGTCGTGGTCGTCATCCACAATTGATGCATTAACGGGGCTGCTCATTCAGCAACAAAAGCAGCACTGGCTTAACTTAGATATCGGTGCTGTGGTCGCAGTTCCTCAAAGTGCACGCCGACGTTTGCATCGTTACTATCACGCCGCCGAAATGATCGCCAATCGAATCGCCAAATCACTGAATACAAACGTTGAAGGCAATCGGCGTTTGAGTACAACTTGGCGGACTGACGGGCTTCGTCGAATCCGGCAGCCTCGACCGCAGAAGCGAGTTGTCTTAAGTGAACGATATCGCAACCAGCACCAGTCAATCGGCGTCAGAGATTCTGCCTGTGTGGCTAGTATGAATGTCTTGATCGTCGACGATGTTTTGACAACGGGAGCAACCTGTAGCGAAGCTGCTCGAGCACTTCGTGAAGCAGGAGCAGCATCCTGTCATGTGGCAGTGCTGGGGCGAGTTTTATCGCCCGGACCTTAAATTCGTTGCGTGGATTTGATCAGTCGTTGTCTTCAGTTCGCAGTTCGACTGTCTGTTGATCCAAACCAGCATCGACGTGTTGATCACCGACAAACTTAGGTTGTTCGTCCATCAGGGTCAGTTGAGTCGAAATGATCTGTTCTGACATGCGGAAGAAAGCGTCCAGTACGTCGGGGTCAAAATGACTTCCTCGACCATCTTCTAAAATCTGAAAACTCTTTTCGCGACTGAAGGGTTTCTTATACGGGCGAGCGCTGCTGAGAGCATCGAAGACATCAGCAACAGCAACGATTCGTCCTTCCAGTGGAATGTCTTTTCCGCTTAATCCAAGTGGGTAGCCACTGCCATCGTATTTTTCGTGATGGGTTTGAGCAATTCGAGCGGCCAGCATTAACAAAGGAGACGATCGAACGTGAAGTAAGTTTTCGCCTCGTCGGGTATGCGTCTTCAAGACCTCCCATTCCTTTTCGGAAATGGGTTGAATAATTTGTTTCCCCAAAGCACAGTGTCGCTTCATCAATTCATATTGTTCGGGGTCCAATCGTCCTGGCTTAAACAGAATCGAATCTGGAATTCCAATCTTACCCACGTCATGCAACTGAGCGGCTTGTTCAAGCATCTGCAACTGATCTTCTGGGTAGCCCATACCGGCTGCAATGATGGCCGCATACCGACCAACTCGCAAAACATGGTTGCCCGTGTCGTCGTCTCGATGCTCTGCTGCTCGGGCAAGGCTTAAAATGAGCTGTTGACGAGTCGCTTCAAGTTGGCGAGTTCGACGTTCAACCTGACGTTCAAGCCGAGCGGCTTCGTTGGTTGCCATGTCGAAGTGCTGCTTAAGAATCACAGCATTCCGAACTCGCGGAATCAGTTCATCGGGCTCAACGGGTTTGCTCAAAAAGTCGCTTGCACCTAAATCAAGTGCTTCTCGACGAATCGCTGGGTCAGTCGCAGCGGTCAAAACCAAGACGGGAATATGCTGTAGTGCCGGGTCAAGCCCTAATACTCGCAGAATATCTAAGCCAGACACTTCCGGCATGTTGATATCAAGCAACAGCACATCGGGTTCTGCTTCGCGAATCAGCTGCAACGCATCAGTCGATTTTTCACAGCAAATGAAGTTCTTATAGCCTTCGCTTCGTAGGTGCTGACGAAATGTCATGATGTTTAAAGGTTCATCGTCGACAATCATGATGCGAGCATCACGGTTTGCGTGTCGCACGTTGCGGACGGTTGCTTCACTGTCGTCTTCTTCGGTGTCAACTTCGGCTGCTGCTTCCGCCACATCGTCCAAAATCAAAGAAACTGAATGCGATACACATGCCGTTGGGACAATTTCGTTGAGGTCGCTGTTTGCACGAAACGTTGATGGTGGTCTTAAAGAACTGGAAACAGAAGATGGTTGAGCGGGAGATG
>CAYTUE010000014.1:0-7042 GCA_964441085.1 uncultured Planctomycetaceae bacterium | reverse complement strand
TGATTCCGCTAGTTTGCTTCAACGGGGGCGATGTTAATTCGTCGTCCGTTTTGATCGAATTCGACCTTGCCGTCACACAAAGCAAACAGCGTGTAGTCTCGACCACAGCCGACATTCCGACCTGGATGCCACTTTGTTCCGCACTGGCGTACCAAAATGTTGCCGGCAAGGACAGATTCGCCGCCGTATTTCTTAATGCCTCGGCGCTGAGCTTCAGAGTCGCGACCGTTGCGGCTGGACCCCTGTCCCTTCTTATGAGCCATGATATTTCCTAAGCACGATGTTCAAAAGAGTTTGTGATGTGGTTGTGTGGGCCGCGAAGTTTGACGGTTTCGCTGATGATTTCAAGCCCTGATTTGCTGTAGAGTCCCGCGATTTCCGTCTTTCTCACGACGATGGCTAGTTTTTCGCGGCTGTTGCTTCACTTGTTGGCTGATGTCGCAAAATTGGTTCGAGCTGAGGAGCCGTTAATTCCGCTTCACGAGCTTGATACTGCCAATGTGGCCATTCTGTCTTGCCATTTGATGTGTTTTTAAGCTGAACTCGCAATTGGTCAACAAATGCTGGGGCCTGACGCCCGAGGACAAATGTTGAAAGAATACCTTCCATTGTCACTTCAAGAGACCCATTTGATCGCAGCTGAGCTTCGTCAAAGAAGCGAAATTCGGATTCTTGTTGACGAAAACGGTCTCCTGGTCGTCCAAACCGCTGTTCGATCACTTTTTGCTGGACAATCAAATCGCCATTGATTCGTCCCATTTGGTAAGCATTACTAAAACCGCTCATAAACAAGGTGAAATAGTCGGTATCTGGGTCAACATTTCGCCACACGGCGACTCCATAAATCGCATTTTTCAAAGGATCGACAAGTGCGTCATTGCCAGATACGGGCGGTGAGATGTCCTGAATGCCAGTAATGCTGTTTAACAACGTCAAATCAGCTGCTTTTTCACCGAATTCTCTTTCGAACACAGCCTTCTGAATTTCCAGATTGACCTCGTCCACGTAAGTCTTGCCAGAATGATCATCATCAATTCGCAGGGCAAATCGAGGCAATACTAAGGGCTGAACCAGTTGATCATCCAGATGATTGCTGGGTTTCAGATCGATGTTGTCTAGCTTGGCTCGCAAGTCTTCTTGTTTGTTGCCAGCAAGCTCTGTGTAGTCTCGAGGAATAATTCGGTAGACGAAGTACCAAACCAGTTCTTCTTTTTTGATGCGAGTTTTCGGATCGGTGATCGGCATCAGGCGATGGCGGATGGGCTTGTATTGGACTTCGGCGATCCACAGATTGGGATATCCAGGTCCAAGAATGGGCTCCGCCTGCGTTCGTGGCTTATTGGGCCCCAACATTTCGTCAACCGTGACATCAATAGACGAAGTCCGCTTGAAACCGTCAGACAAAGGCGCTCGAACTAACTGCGCAGACACGGTTGAGCCAGAAAACACGACTGTCAACAACAAAACGCACAGCATCAAGCCAGACAATGTGACTCGTCGCTGTTGCATATTAGGATCAGATGAAGTTTTCATGGGCTCCCCACAAACTGACAAAACGCGGCATACAAACCGCCAGTATTCTGCCCATCGTCCCAGATTACCCTTGGGAATCAAGAAATTTCGGGTGAGGTTGCGAAACCAAAGTGCCTTCGATTCACAAAACGCCGGTCGCAACACGGGCAAGACACGACCTAGGCTAGAACCGGCAAGTATTGCCGCTCTGGGATGGCTCTGGGCGACTGGTTTCAGGTTGCCCCATCGATGGCTCTTTCAACGAAGGATTCAGCAAAAGAGCCCAACAAATCGCAGCACGTCAGACATTTCACCCGCTAAACTGGCTGCGCTCGCTTTTCACGAGCTTAGCGTTGGCTGAACTGGGAGCGATTTCGGCGAGGATCGCGGTGACCAAATTGGCTTCTTAGATGTCGACCTGTCGAGCTTTTTCTTCGATCTCTTCAAGGCTAAAGAACTTGCCTTCACCAGACCCCGGACAGTATTCACACGTCTTTTTCCACGTTTCTTTGCTGTCGAGATTTGAAGTCCAAAAAGGCCAAGTTCGACACTGAGTCGGGCGCGCTGAATACACTTTACAGTGACGTTTTTCGGAGTCGAAAAACGTACAATCACCGTTTTGATATTCAACCAAAGACGTGCGGCCTCGGATAAGCCGAGTATGAAACAGCCGAATTTCTCCGACGGGCTTATCCAAATGGTCTGCGATTTCCTGAATTTCGTCCTCGTCCACCCACACCAGACCAGGAGCGCCCGTACAACAATCGCCGCACTGAGAACACGTGAAATTTAAGCCATCTTTGTACCATGGTTCTGAGGCTGAACTGTCACAATGTTGGCTGTCGGGCTTTGAATCATCTGGCATATCGTCACATTCGCTCGTCGAATCATTTGGTTTCGTGGCAGTGAACCGTAACGAATGTGGATCGTAAATTCGCCAATGACTTGCCAGAAAAACTGACTTCGTTCCGCCAATCCCTTTGAATCTGCTTTTTTCGTATGCTGGATTTGATGAAATGACACCGCAAACATCACTTTCCGCCATTGTGCTCTGCGGAGGACAGTCTCGCCGAATGGGGCACGACAAAGCATCTTTGATGATCGGAAACCAAACGTTTTTACAGCACACGTGTGGCATCGCTTGCCAAGTGGCCTCGTTTGTTGTGGTTGTCGCTGGAGCAGATCAGGCGGTTGCCGAAGATTTCAGTGACGCTGTCACCGTGATTCGAGATCCTGTTCCGTTTCCCGGCCCTTTGCCTGCTTTGCTGCAAGGAACTGATGCTTTGTTGGGACAGGTCGCTTCCGATGAAATTTCTCACACGTCGGTTTGGGTAACAGGCTGTGATACTCCGTTTGTTACCTCAGAAATCATTTTGAAGCTGGCGACAGATCGCCTCGATCACAACGCGGATGCCACCACGCTGACTCAGGCGGGCCAAGACAACCCTTTGCTGGCCGTGTATTCGTTGAACGCTTTGCGTCAACTGCACGGGTTTCTGGCAAGCCAACGGTTTCGAGCCACCGACTTTTTGCAGAGCCTAAATGTAAGCCGGTTGCCAGTGGAAGCAATTTCGCGAGATGAAAACACGCCGCCAGCAACAACAAATTTGAATACTCCGAATGATTTCAACCAAGCGTTTGGTTTCAATTCGAAGCGAACAAATTTGTAGCCATCGTTGTGATGGCTGTTTCCGAGTAAAAAATAGGAGCTGTTACTTGCAAGATATTTTATGGCATCTTGCAAGCAATCGCTTTGCTGACAGGAAAAGCGTCAGCGAATCATGTTAAGCATTCGATTATTCAGGGTTCCATGTCCAACCGGGCATGGCCGCTTGAGTTTCCTGAGCTTCCATTTGCAATGCGTCTCGCTGCGCGGCAACTGTGCTGCTCCAGCGAGTTCCGTGGAAGACAGCTCGCGAAAGCCCTGGGTATCCAGCTTCAACCAGAAGGCGAGACAATTCCTTCACTTCTGGCGATTCGTCAAGTGGTGTGCGGTGGCTTTCCGGACACTCTTGGGCAGCTTTGATGATGGCTTCGATCTGATCTTCTGTTGGCATGGTTTGTCTCTGACTTAAATAAGGCCCATGTAAATGATGGGGACGATTATCGGATAGATTGAGCGATTTGGGGATGGTAGGTGTTTCGTCGATCTGTGGCTTGATCAATTCGGCAGTTGATCCAGATTTCAGTGCCATCAGTCTGTGATTTTCAAAATCAGCAAATCATGGCTTTGGTTCAGCAATATCTGCCCATCAATCCCCATGCTTGATTTCTCTGCTTGGCGAATGATTTTCGTCAGGCTTTACCTATCTTGAATTTTCAACCATCGACAAAATGGCTGAAATGCCTGATCTGGGTGTCGCCGCTTCAGCCCCAGTGTTCAAGATCTGAGTGTTCAAATCGGCACGATCGCTGAAATCCCTAAGGTTTACCAAACGGGACGACAGTCCCCTGTCATGCTGAAGACAGTTGCTGCAGCCTTGATTGGAAAACGAGACTGCGCGGCACAACCGGTCAGCGGCAACATGACTTCAGTCGATGGCGACTTGCTGAAATTACGCTGGTGGGGTTGGTCTTGCTGATGAAGGGCCAGCTTGCGCGGGGCGAACAGGGGTGGGGCAGCAATTGACGGGGCACACATCGTGGTTGGGCCCAAACTGTCCCATGCATTCTGGCTCGCATCCTGTCAGACGTTCTTGGATGAGCTTACGAATCATCATGACGAACTGAGGATCTGTTCCTGGAGTCGCCGCACGTTGCATGGACATGTCAAGTTCTTTGCATTTTTGCAGAGCTTCGTCGTCTAGGTCGTACAGGACTTCCATGTGATCGCTGAGAAACCCGATGGCGCAGATCACCAGTTTCGTGACACCCTGTTGATTCAATGCATCGATGTGGTCGCAGATGTCTGGTTCAAGCCAAGGATCTTGCGGACGACCGCTGCGGCTTTGGTAGACAAGTTGATATTGGTTGTCTGGTAAGTTGAGTTCTTGAGCAACCAGTCGACTGGCTTCTTTGAGTTGTTTTTCGTAGTCCGATGTTGACGCCATCGAATCCGGAATACTGTGCGCCGTAAAGGCAACGTGAACATCTTCTGGTTTGCCATCGGCGACCGCTTCAATGGCCGCTTTGACATTGCGAGCATTCACAGCAATGAAATCGGGGTGGTTATAGAAGACTCGAACCTTATGCACTTCGATGTCGTTTGCGTTGACTTCATCCTGTGCGGCATACACGTTTTCACGATACTGTCGACAGCCGCTGTAGCAACTGAAGCCAGATGTGACGAACGTTAACACTCGCTTGGCTCCGTCATCTTTCAGCTTTTGGACGGTTCCGGGTAGAAGGGGGTGCCAGTTGCGGTTGCCCCAGTAAACAGGAAGGTCGACTTGGTTGTCTTCCAGTTCCTTTTCGAGAGCTGAAATCAGATCTCGACACTGCTGATTAATGGGACTCACGCCACCGAAATGGTTGTAGTGTTCTGCCACTTCCAGCAGGCGTTCACGAGGAACTCGCTTGCCTCGAAGAACATTTTCTAGGAACGGAATGACGTCGTCCGGGCCTTCGGGACCTCCAAAAGAAACGAAAAGCAGCGCGTCATAGTTTGTGGCGGGCATGATGAAACAAGTTCTTTGCTAAGGCTGACTTCCACTTGAATGATAAGGGGGGAGTCAACGAGATCTGGACGAGTGGCGATGGGTGTTCGGACGATTCACAATAAAGCGAATTCCGACGACATCGTCAAACGCACCCATGTGTGAGATGAAAGAATCGCCAAGGCGACGTTTTCGACATGGTGACGTTTCTGATATGGCACAAGACTATCAGCTTTCCAGATCACGCAAAGTGTTTTTACCGTTTCATGCTTTGACACCGAGTTGAAGACTGCCGTATTTAGTTCGGGAAATTTTCCTGCACCTGACTGCCAACAACCGTTTCTTCATTGATTTCGGCTTGTGCTTTCGCTGCGGCCGTTCGTTCCAGTTCGGCTTCCAACAGTGTTTTTCCGAATGTTTCCAGATGAGCATAGGTATCAGAAAACTGTGAGTAGCGGACTTGTTGGCGAATGTCGGGGGTCAAGGCTTGTCCACCAACAACCAAAGCGGTGCCCGTTGATTGAGCCACATCGAATAGCAGATTGAAATCGGCGATGAATTTCTGCTGGTCTCGAATGGTCGTGACACTGACCCAGAATAGTTTTGGCTGCCGATCCATGATTGCAGAGCGAATGGCATCGAATGGCAGCATGTTTCCAAGTGATTCGGCTTGCCAACCGATGTCCCGCAGCACCAGTTCGGCCAATGATGTGGCAATCGTGTATGGGTCGCCGTCCAGCGTTCCTCCCATGGCTAGCGGGCGATCTTCTGCACCCTGCTGTACGGCTCGTCGCAATTCATAAACCGTTGCTTGACAGACTTCGCAGGCTCGACGTTCTTCGTACACCTGAACGTCACCGCCTTGCCAGAGATTGCCAATTTCTTGAAACGTGGGAGTCACCAGTTGATCGCATATTTCTGTGATCGAATAGCCGCTCACAAAAACATCGATCACGACTCTTTTGGCGGCCTGTTCGTCTCCTGCCAAGATCGCTTTCATGAAAAGGTCTTTGCCTTCTTGGATACTGGCGGGCATATCCATGCCACAGCCTGTTGGCAAAGCGATTGCTTTGGGATCTCGAATTGGTTTTCCAGATTGCCGCAGAAAGTTCAGAACGGCGTCCAATTGAAGGCGACGATGTCCGCCAACTGTTTTTGATGCTGCAATCAGGCCACGGTCGACCCAGCGTTTCATCGACGATTCACTGACTCCAACGGCTTTCGCAACTTCTTTTGGTGAGAAAAATTCAGACATGTCTTTACCTGTTCGTTATTGCAATTGAGGGCGTCCATCAGCTTTGTGGAGCTGGCCCCAAAGTATTTTTAAGACGGTCAGTCGTTGGTAAATGAAAGCAGAGTTTGCGTTGAGAATCGTGAGGAAAACAGCTGCTGTTCGTACGACATTCAACGATTTTTGAAGGAATCTCGCCTTGATAAAAATCAATAAACGAGACGTTTCCTTTGAGTAGGACGCGCTGGCGCTTCGAAATTTACGTCGCAATTTGAAAAAACTCACTAAAACATCCATTGAGGGTCGGTTCGGACATTTTGTCTATTGGGGAACAGCAGGGTTGGAAGCCATGAAGATTGCGATTATCGGCAGTGGGATTTCTGGCATGACGGTCGGGTGGCTGCTTCATCATCAGCACGAAGTCACGGTTTACGAAGCCGAAAGCTACGTCGGCGGCCATACTCATACCGTTGACGTGAATGTCGATGGTGAAAACCACAGTATTGATACTGGGTTTATTGTTTGTAACGACCGCACTTATCCTCGTTTCTTAGAACTCATGGATCACCTTGAGGTGGAGCGAAAACCAACGGAAATGGGGTTTAGCGTTTCCTGTGACCGAACGGGGCTTGAATACAGCGGCAGCAGCATCAACTGACGTTATTTCGAAGCGATGCCGACAACGAACAGCGAGTGTTGGATA
>CAYTUE010000013.1:31730-56641 GCA_964441085.1 uncultured Planctomycetaceae bacterium | reverse complement strand
GACTTGGCTTGGCCAACAAGATTGGTGAAGAAAAGGAAGTCGAAAAAGTCGAAGCAATTTTTGCGACAGCAGAAGTCACTGACAAAGATCCGTCAGCCGAAGACTTTTCCGATGGAGACTTGACGGAAGCCACTCGAACAGACCTTCAGGAAAACTGGGAAGAAGATGTTCCCAAAGTCATCGCCGCAAATCTAAGCGGCAGCCGATCTGCGCTCTATGACACTGCCGTCATTCCGGCAGCGATGGCAGTTGGTTTCCTTGGACTGTTGATCTACTTTGCATCAATCGGTGGTTACAAAGTCATTCGGCTGGAAGGCTCAGAAGAAGGCAAAACTGCTGACGATGGCACTGCCACAGACGAAGTATCAGAACCTACTGCGACATAGTTGATGACTGATCACGTACTCAGTCGTTGAAATAAAAATAATGCTGCCTTCGCCACTGCGAAGGCAGCATTTTTTGTGTCCAGTAGGGGATTCGTGCTTCACCAAAACGAGTACGGTCTTCGGGGTTATTGATGCTCAACGATGACCGAGTTGAAGTTTCGCTACGTGATATGCTGTCGACTTTTTTCAGTAACGTGGGGATTCGATGACCTCCGTGCATGTTCTGAATCAACCATGCAGCGTTCTCTTTTTCTTGTTGATTGTCGAGTGGTACAAGACGATCATCGAACATGCATGGCACATGGGTATGACTTGGTGTTTAGGTGGTGTATTCTGAATTCAGGCGGACGTATTCTTGAGTTAAATCGCTGGTCCAAAATTTGGCCGTTGCACTCCCCGAAAATGGACCGCCACTTAAAGTCAGCTTCAAAAAAACGTCTCTCTCTTTTTTCATCGCAGCCGACAAACTAGATTCATCAAAGGGAACGGGAATGCCACTCGCAAAGACCAAGACATCGTTGATCGCAAGCTGCAGCTGATTGGCGTCGAAATTGATTCCCGCGTAGCCTGCAGCCGATGTGATTCTGCCCCAATTGGGATCGTTGCCCGCAATTGCTGTTTTAACCAAAGCGCTTTCTGCAATCGACCTCGCAATCAAGGTGGCAGTTTGCTGACAATCAAAGCCACTGACTTCTACCGTCACGAAATGGTTCGCTCCTTCAGCGTCTCGAATAATATCTGTTGCTAGCTTGCGGCACAGTTCATCCAAAGCTGTTTGAAATGCGGCTTCATCTGCATCCGATTGCAGCTCACAAGACGATTGTCCATTGGCCATTAGCAGGACTGTATCACTGGTGCTCATATGCCCGTCAACCGTGATGCAATTGAACGATTGATTGACGCTGGCTTTTAGTAAATTGGAAGCGTGGGCTTTCGACAGTTTTGCATCTGTCATCACGACGGCAAGCATTGTGGCCATATTAGGAGCAATCATAGCGGCCCCTTTTGCTGCACCACTAATGCGAACTGTCCCCGACGAAAGAACCACATCGATCGTGGCTTGCTTTTCGAACGTGTCCGTTGTTTTCATCGCCACGGAAGCGTCTTGAAATGCTTGGTCTGAAGCAGACAGCTGTTTGATCCCACTCGGAATTCCAGCGCGAATGATGTCCATTGGCAATGGGATTCCAATAATTCCTGTGGAACACACCAGCACTTGCTCTGCAAGACCATCTAATCCGGATGCCACTTGCGCCGTCATTTCACGAGCGTCTTCCAGTCCTTGTGCGCCCGTGCAAGCGTTGGCGTTGCCTGAATTGATAACGACTGCGCGACAGTCGGATCTTCCTATTCGGGATTCTGAAACCGTGACAGGCGCTCCTACGACTCGGTTGGTCGTAAACACGCCTGCACTGACAGCATCTGCGTCTGAAACGAAGAGTGCCAAATCGGGTGAACCACTTTCTTTGATTCCACAAGTGGTGCCGGAACAACGAAAGCCGAGGGGGAGGGCGGATTGATTTGAAAGCACGGCAGAATTCCAATGGGAAAAGGCAACGGGGTGCTGCAACAGGAAATTGCTGCGGTTTATAGCGTTTCGTGGAGGCACTGAACACTGGTTTTTCAAAGGTCATCGCAGAAATAAAAACAGCCCGTTCATCTACGAAAGATCAACAGGCTGTTGGTTTTTTGAAGCGAAGTTGTTGTCTATGAGTTCAAGTCTTTCATGACATGAATATCCATTTGAGGATAAGGGATTCCAATTCCGGCTTCGTCCAGTTTGTTCTTCACGGCTTCGGTGAGGGCTTCTTTGATGGGCCAGAAGTCATCTGATTTAGCCCAAAAACGAACTGTCCAGTTCACACAGGAATCTCCGAGATCACCCAAGACAATTTGGAACCCACGTCCTTCACCAATGATCATGTTGGACTGTAAAGATTCTGCTGCTTCCGTCAGCACTTGGCGAGTATGTTTGAGGTCTGCTGTGTAGTCGCAACCAACGGCGACATCGATTCGGCGTTCTGAATGGTGCGAAATATTTTCGATTGTGCCAACCGTGATCGCTGTATTTGGAACGATGATTCGGCGGTTATCTGGGGTGTCAAAAGTGGTGGTAAACAAATCAATTTCATTTACCTTTGCAGTAATCCCTGCGGCGCTGATGACATCGCCCACTTTGAATGGTCGGAACACCAGCAGCATGATCCCTGCTGCGAAGTTCCCCAGAGTTCCCTGAAACGCCATGCCGACTGCAAAACCAGCAGACGCCAGAATGGCGGCAAAGCTCGTGACCTGTAAACCAAACTTGCCCATGACAGCAATCAGTATGCTGATCATGATGGCATAGTAGACCATTTTGCCAACAAATTTTCCGAGTGTTTCGTCTACCTTCTTTCGCACCGGACTACTGACAAGTCGAGCCACAAACTTGGCAACCAAGTAGCCAACAATCAAGATCAGTAAGACCGTGACAGCAGGGATCGCGTAGTTTTCAATCAGTGGCCACGCTTTGTTGAAATCGCCTTGTTTCAGGCCCTCCCACGCAGCGCCTAGGTCCTTTGTTGCACCATCAACAAGTGTTTTGCTCACATCTTCTTTGGGGGCATCAGTTTCTGCTTGAAACGGAATCATGCTTTCGTGTCCTTTACAATGGCTAAGAATAATTGATTTTGCCAAGGCATCGCGGCCCAAGCGACTCGGCATGGGCTGGGTTCTAATGATTGAAGCATTTGGAGACCAGATGACCTTGTGCTTCAGGCGATTCAATTGCCAAAACACAGCAAAAAAAGCTGCTGCTGGTTCAAATTGCCACGTGTCGGCCAAACGGATTGTGCAAATACAAAACAGGATTGATTCGTGAAGCGGACGCAAAAGCAGGGGACCGCTTGACGGCGTCTGCCATGCGGTTGACAATTGCCGCTGTCACGCCGCTTGCCATTACAGGAATGCCTTCATGTCCCATCTTTTTCGTTTCCAACCTGCCTTGCGGTTTACCGTTTTTCTGCTTGCGGTGACCGCCATTTTGTCGCATCTTGAAGCTGACGATTGGAGTCAATGGCGAGGACCATCTGGGCAATCCATTGCTGCTGATGGCAATACGATTCCGACAAAATTTAGTCCCACGCAGAACGTGCTTTGGAATGCTCAAATTGCTGGAGCAGGGCACTCGTCCCCCACAGTTGTTGGGGACCTTGTGGTGGTCACAGCGGCAGACTCAGCACAGCAGCAACAGGCGATTCTTGGATTCAACCGGGCAACCGGGAAACCTGCTTTCACAACGATTGTTAACGAAGGAGGTTTCCCCCAAATTCATGGTAAAAACACGCATGCATCACCGACTGTGTGTAGTAATGGGAAGTTGTTCTGTGCCACGTTTCATCATCATGACAAAATCGAAGCAGTGGCTGTGGATCAGGCTGGAAAGATTGCGTGGCGAAAAAACATAGGAGCATTTCGGCCAAAGCAATTTCGTTACGGATACGCGGCGTCTCCAACACTTTACAACGATCAGTTGATTATCTGTGCTGACAGCGACACTGGTGCTTGGCTGACTGCTTTAGACGTCAACACGGGCCGCGTGATTTGGAAAACAGATCGTGCTCGCAGTTTAAACTGGGCGTCTCCAATCGTCGCAAACGTAGCTGGTCGAGATCAGCTTTTGGTGAGCGGCGGTGAGCGGATTGCTTCGTATGACCCCAAGAATGGCAAACAACTTTGGCAAACTCGATGCTTAACGATGGCAACCTGTGGAACCGTGACTTGGGACGACGACACGGTTTATGCAAGTGGTGGGTATCCCAAGAAAGAAACCGTGGCCGTGAAGGCTGATGGGTCGGGCACAGTGGTCTGGCGTAATCGAGTGAAGTGCTATGAACAATCGATGCTGGTTCATGATGGCTATTTGTATGGCTTCGATGACAACGGAATTATTTACTGTTGGCATGCAAAGACCGGCAAGGAAATGTGGAAACAACGCCTTCGAGGCCCTGTGTCGGCATCTTTATGCTTGGTTGATGGAAACATTTTTGCATGCAATGAAAAAGGCAATGTCTGGGTCTTCCGAGCCAGTGCGAAGGGGTACCAGCAAGTGGCTCAAAACCAAATGGGCACGTCGTTATTTGCGACTCCAACCATTGTCGACAACGTGATGTACCTGCGAAGCGCGAGCGGCGAAGGCCGCAATCGGCAGGAAGCAATTTTTGCCATCGGAACGAAGTAAAGCCATGCAGCGGCTTCTGTGTCTGGCTTGGTCTTTGAATTCGTGTGTTGCTAAACCAGCATCGTGGATGATGCATCACACGGTTCAGGCAACACATGCTCAGGCATCACTTTTTGTTCAAGTGATGCCTGACGGTGATTTTTGATGTGCAGTTAGGCAGCACTTGCCAATCGCAAGGCGACTTCGCAGGCCTTCAGATATTCGTCCAGATCCATGAATTCATCCACCGTATGGATATTGTGTTGGCCGCAGCCCATTGTCACGGTTGGAAACCCGTGAGCAGTGAGCCAGTTGGCATCTAAGCCGCCGTTGCCGATCATCGTGTGTGGTTCAAGATTCACCAACTGAACGGCCTTCATCGCCAGCTGAACACATGCGTTGGATGGCTTGATTCGAAAGGCTTCGTAGCGAGCATCTTCTGTGATGGTGCATTGTCCCGTGCGCCCATCTGCTGTTTTGACGCTCTTAACAGCTTTTGCGAATGCCTTTTCGAACTCCGCTGTAATTCGGTCTCGGAACTTTCGTTGGTGGCTTCTTGCTTCCGCCTGCAAAGTGCATTCAGGCATCACAACATTTGTGGCGGCTCCTCCTTCAATGACTCCTAGGTTACTCGTGCCCGTTTGTTTGCCTTTTTCAATCAATCCATGCCAGCCGTTTTGTTGTAGGTCGGCGAGCGCAACAGAAGCGACGACTGCGGCGTTGATTCCGTCTTCGGGATGCACGCCAGCATGGCTGGCAATGCCAGTGACATCGATGGACAGATAGTTGGCTCCGACAGCTCCAATAACAAGCCCTGCTGGATCTCGCCCATCCCAGTTGAAGCAGAGTTCTGGTTTGCCAAGTTTGCTTGCTGTTAAAAACCGAGCCCCTCGCAAGCCGATTTCTTCTTGAACTGTGAATAACAAGGTCAGGGGAGGGTGGTCGATCTTTTGTTCCAGCAATTCACAGACTGCTGAAAGCACGGTTGCACATCCTGCTCTGTTGTCTCCGCCCAATGCGGTCGTCTTTTTCTTGGGGCGGACAATGTTTCCCTTTCGCACAGGCTGGCAGCCCACTGCCAATGGAACAGTATCCATGTGAGCCATTAACAGTCTGCGAGGCCCTTTGATCGTGCCTGGCAATTTTACGATCAGATTGCCAATTTTTCCGCCCGCTGGACTGCGACGATTTGCCGTGTCGTGGCTGATGGATTTGGCAGAGACTCCCGCTTTTACCAACGCCTTGGTTAAGTATTTTGCGACGAGATCTTCATGTCCACTGTGACCTGGAATTTCGATCAATTCTAAAACTCGGCGAATCGCAGCGTCAGTTTTCATTTTGAAGTCCGTTGTAAGAATTGACTCAATGGAGATTGCGAGTCGTTATCAGCCAACCCGTTCAATAATTGTTGGCGGTAAAAAACAAACCACTGACAGAACTGGTTTCCGTCAGTGGCAATGAGAGAAGAGGTCAAGCAGCGAAAAGCGAATGACTTAGTTTCTGGGAAGTTGAATTGTCATCGTGTTGAGTGCTTCCCGAGCAGACTGGACTGGTGGTTTGACAGCTGGCTGTGGCTTGCTTCCTCCGGTTTGGCGGTTCTTAATAAACGCCTTGTGCTGTGCGGCGCTTACGCTGCGTTGTTTGCCCCCCAGAATCACTTCTGAGTACGGAGATGAAATTTTGCGTCCATTTTCCAATGTCACTTCAACTCGCAAAGCACAGGTGACTCGATCATTGTGGTTTTCAGAAAACGGCACAAAGACGTTGTAGCTTTCACCAAGAGAACCTTCTGCAAGATGAACGCTCCATGCTTTCGCATCAAATTTGAAGGTGGAAATCAAATGATGTTCATCTGCATTCACGTCGTAGTCTTTGTACAAAGAGATCACGACCTCGCCCTTCACTTTCACAGGAGAAGGGCGACCATGTTCGAAGAACAGAATTTGACCTGCAAAGCCTCGGCTTGGTGTTCCATCAACATCTTGGCCTTCAGCAGCTTCCCACAAGCACAGAATTTTTGAAATAGACTGTGAGTAGTCTCTTTGGGAAATCAATTCCATGGGAGCTTTGAGGATCGCTGCCGGAGATTTCAGGAAACTACTTGTGGCACAACCGATTGTCGAAAAAGACATCGTCAAACAGATGGCAGCCGTCGTTTTTTGGAAGCAACTAATTCTCATTCTTGTCTCTTCTCAAAAGTTTTTGGTACCATTTTCTCTTCGGAGGATCTTCGTACAGATTGTCATCAGGAAACGTTGCTGATGATTGCTTGGGACGAATCGTGTGTTGGTCGCTGACTTGCTGAATCGAATTCGTCTTTCGGCGTTCCGAAGCTTCTACCGCTTGCTGAACCCATGCCGCGGCCGCTTGGCGATCTGCCTTCGCTACAGACTCAGACGCTTGCCGAAGGGCGGCTTGTCGTCTGAGTTCCGCAGTGCGAGCTTTGGTGTCACCTTCCGTATCAACGTTTGTCTGAGGTGGTAACACAATCGCATCATCGATCATGGGTTGCGGGGGTTCCGACGATTGCGGGGGGCCTGGCAGTTGCGGGGCTCCAAAAATCATGAAGTCGGAATCTGTAGGAGCGTTTTCATGGAACATTGATTGTGGATCAAGGCCAGATGGTGGAACGCTGTACAGTGGGCCATGAATTTCTTCTGCTTCTGATTCCACAAAGTGCAGTCGTTCTGATTCGACCTGTTTGATCAGTTCTGAATCAGCATCTCCGTAGATGATTCGAGGCGTCAAAAAGATCAGCAGTTCTGTACGGGCCGTGTTGGTGCCGTCATAGCGGAAGAAATTTCCGACCAAGGGAAGGTCACCCAGCCAAGGCACTTTACGTTCTAATGTTTCATCTGACTTGGTAATCATTCCTCCAATGACAATGGTTTGGCCGTTGGGAACTGAAACCACAGTGTCCGCAATCGCTGTGTCTAGGATGGGGGATTCAATGGCGTTTCCTGTCGCTGGATCGGTGAATACCGGTACGCCTCCTGGTGAAAGAGAACTTTTTTCAGCATATACATCCATTGTGATACTGCCGTCTGCGGTGATTCGAGGCGTCACTTGCAGGATGATCCCGACATCTCGCTGAACAATTGTGGGCGTGATGAAGTTATTCGTCTGGGTGACACCATCCACAACGGGAATTTGTTGTCCGACTTGAATGCTGGCCGGCTGGCTGCTTGTCGCGCGAATTTGCGGGCGGCTTAAAACATGAACCGTTCTTCTGGCCGCTAAAGCTCGCACTAAAACGCTGACTGCATCAGATTGAGCACTAAAGACGAATCCTCCAAACCCAAGGTCGCTATTTTGGCGTCCGAGTGAGAAATTCGAAAGTCCCTGAGTTCCCACAGTGCCCGTGCTACCGGCTGAGTTATTTCCCAGAGCAGTATTGGTGTTGTTGAAGTTGAAACCAGGGGTCTCATTTCGAGACTGCACGATTGTTTCTTGAACTTGGTTTCCTGCGGCGTTTTGATTCACTTGGGTGGTTGTCACCAAATCAGCCGCTGTTTCCAAAATACTTCGACTAAACAAAGTTGGATCTTGGAACCCAAGTTCAATGCCAAACTCGTCTGTATTGTCCAGTTGAACTTCAACTAACAAAGCTTGAATGATCACTTGTCGTGGTGTCGCATCCAGTTCACTGATGATATTCGTGATTTGGCTGTAGTATTCGGGAGTCGCACTCACAATCAATGAGTTGCTATTGTTGTCTGCCGTGACCAATACTTCTTGTCGCAGACGTTCAATGTTGCTGACAAGCCCGTCGGCACCGTCTTGGAGATCACTTTGCTGTTCCAGAAAAGCATCTAGGGCATCAGCCACTTCGCTGGCTTGGACATTGCGAAGAGGAATCACTGTTGTGTCACGTTGCCGAGCTTCTGTTGAATCAAGTCGTAACAAGATCGCTTCAACAACAGACAGTGCTTCTACACTTCCCACGGCAAGAATTGTGTTTGTTCTTAGGTCGGCACTGAATCGAACTGGGATCAAACTGGATGCCGCGTCAGCAGCACCTGCAATTTGAATTCCCAATTGGTCTTCCTGATTCTGATCTTCAAACAGTGTCGTAAGAAGTTCGACGGTCTGTTCGGCGTCAGAATTTTTCAAAGCAAACACTTTGATTTCAGCCACTGCCGCAGGGCTCTTGTCGAGTTCCGCAATCAAGGCTTTGAGTAAAGGAATGCTGGCTTCTGGAGCAGAGAGAATGAGGCTGTTTGATCGAGGGTCTGCGTTGACTCGAACATCAACCAAAATTCCACTTCGCACTAATTCTCGTCCCGCTCCTGTGTTGCTCAAGAATTCTAAAGCGACAGATTTGCCGTCTTGTAATTCTTGAGGCCCTTGTCCTCCGCCAAATCCTCCTTGGCCTGATTGTTGAGGAGGGCTAGAAACACTTTGAATGGCGGTGGAAAGGAGTTCTGATAGTTCCGTCGCCGTGGCATGGTTGAGCGGAATAATTTCCACTCGGTGAACGGCTCCCGGTTCGTCCTTGTCTAACGATTCGATGAGCTCTTGAACTTCGGCCAAGTCGTTGCCTCGACCCTGAATGATGACCGTGTTTGTACGGACATCAGCGACAATTCGAGGACGCACGGCAAGACCACCACGTTCTGAATAGAACGATTCAACAGCACTGGCGATTTGAGATGCCACCGCATTCTTAAGGCTGAACGCCTTGAATTCAGAACCGGGATCGGTTGTTCGGTCCAGCTTGTCGGCAAGCTCTAGAACAGCTTCTAGCTCAATTTCTGAAGCTAAAATCAAGAGGGCATTGGGTTGTACAACAGGGAAAAAGGTGGCCATCTTTCGGTCAGACGTTCCTCGCTGCCGCAGTTCACTGAGTTCTTCGTACACTTCTGAAAGCAGATCAGCCATTGCTTCGCTGTTCACGTGTTGAAGTTCCAACAGGTGAATTCCGGGAAGGCTTCCTTCACTGAGCGCTTCCAACTGCTGAATAATGGCTTCTACTTTGCGAACATCTGCTTCGTTACCACGCAGCATCATGACGCCCACGTCATCCATGACTTGAACATCAACTGGTCCACGAAGGTTTAAAGCAGTGTCCTTGTCCTGAGCGCCTGGGACTTCAGGAGCTGCTTGGGCTGTCATGGGGTTTGGGTCATTCGCCTGTTGAGCCTTCATGGTCATCATGCGTTTGATTTGCACATTCAATGCCTGAGCAGTTTTATCATCGACATTGTCTTTGGGAACCAGTCGAGTTGTCTCACCGTTCTTTGAAGCAGGGCGGTCAAGTTGAGTGACGAGCCGCGTTAAGTTGGCAACTCGAGATTGCGGTCCGTCGAGAATAAGGCTGTTGTTCAGCTGGTCGATCCCAATCTGAAACAAGGGTTTTTGTCCCTCGATTTTTTCTTCAGACTGTCTTACAGCAAGTGTTGGAAGAGCACTGAGCCCTTTTTCAATCAGCCCGGCTCGCGATTCAAAAACCAAGTAGAGAGAACGAGCGATATCTGCTGCTTTGCGATTTTTCATCGCCACCTTGAGCGTGGTGTGTGGTCCAAGATCTTTGGTCACCGAAGCTGCTGGGGGTTGTGGAACGACTTGAGTTTGAAACGGCTGCTCGGTCGCCGTGTTTCCACGGAGGTGGTTTTGATGGGTTTGGCCGTGAGCTGGCTGGCTGTTGGCTGGCTGACCATCTTGAGCCCATGCGACGCGAGGGTTTGTGTCATCGTTGCGTCGAGAGCTGACTTGGCGAAACGGTGACTTGGCTGCATCGCCATCTCGTCTTGAATTTGCATGAGTGGCCTGCCAATCGTTTAAGACAGGTCGTGCATAGCGAGCGCGAGCTTGATCAAGTTTCAGGACAACGAGAAAGTTGCCTTGGTGTATTAAGCGAAAGCCTTGAGCTTCCAGTTCTGAATTCACAATTTGCACGGCCGAATCGATTTCATATCGAGTACGATCTCGGCGCGCAAAAGTTCCATGAGGAATGCGATCCATGACCAAAGTCAGCTCAGCCTGATCTGCCAGATCCTTTAGAACTCGATCCCAGCGCGAGTCGAAATAATTCAACTTTACGCCGTCAGGTTGCTCGACAGCGTCGGCAGTCGGATCTGTCCCCGAAAAAGCTTCACGGAATGAACGAACATCGTCTTCGGATGCGTTCAGCATATGTTGTTGATTCATTAACCATGCGGAACTGGCGACAGCGCCAATTAACAGCATGGCTAGAAAGCCACGACGTCTCACCGGGGTGATCCTTAACAAAAAGCAGGCTTTCGATTGCCTCCCCCCAACCATCCAGCCTTGCAGGTTGGGAAGCGGTCTGTGATTAGCTGTTCTGGTGACGCTCGAGGCCGAAGGGTCGAACTAGCTAACAAGACCGTTTCAAACTGTGACGGTTATTCCGGTCTATCGGCTTGAAGGGATCGTACAGATGAATCGGGTTACACCAGTTTTATAAAAAGGAGCTTTCCAGTCGTGTTTTTGGTACAACTCGTATTGACAGCAAGCGGGTTGATTCGCCCGACTGAATGAGAAGTCCGTACGTTCTGACTTGAGCGTCTGTTTGCACCGGCAATCTTTGCAGAAATAAAGTGATGCGATTTCCATTCAGCCAGTGGTTCACACGAAAACCGTCAGCGCAAAATGCAGCCAGGATTTGCATGGCCAAGTTCTGGCAAGTTCAAAACGAACTTGCGGATCGCTTCTTGGCATTAGCAGCAGCTACTGGGAAGCCGCGTGGGCTAAGCTGGCAGAAGCTGGAATTCGTCAACTGCTGGATCTTGATTCGAGACGCCCAAGTTGCTGATTCTTCAAATCCAATCCGCTCAAAATCCTCTCGTACAACTGAAAGCAAAGCTGCAGAACATTTCACCTTGATCCATTCAGTCAACCTGTCCTTTGAAGCAATCGAAGGTTCAGACATGGAAGATGTGGCAGCGGTTTCGACAATCCGAGATGGCAGTGCCATCTTTCATTATCAAAACGGACGTTGGGGGACGGGAGGGCGAGTTTTCATGAACCTTGCACCTGAAACCGCCATGCCAGCTGCATTTCCAGATGCTCAGGTGATGGCCAAGTCAGAATCGCTTGAGACGATTTGAAAGTGAACTCAAATTGGCAGTCCAGATGGCAAACGATGAAATTTCATCTGCGCCTTTACTTCCGATAGTAATCCACGGCACAATGTGTCAATCAGTGTGTCAGACTGGGCGTGTATGATCGTGTCTGCGTGTGGTGAATCTCCGTTTCTGCTGGAGAAGTTGTGTTCATTGTTCTCATTGTGAGAGCCTGTTTTGTGACAAACCACTTTAAAATTATGACTCACTTGGTCGTCAGGTTGGTGATGATCATGCTTTGGATGGGGCATGTCCAAGGTGCTGAAGTCGCGCTGCAGATCTCTCAGCAGACCAAAAAGTTTGTCCAAACTTACTGCGTCGATTGTCATAGCGGTGATACTCAAGAAGGCAACCTCAACTTAGAAACGCTTCCCGTTCATTCATTCAATCAAAACGCGTCTTTTGATGAATCGTGGGAGACATGGGAGCACGTCTTAAAGCGGATGGAAACAGGGCAAATGCCGCCGCCAGAAACGACTTCTCCTCCAGACGCTGCACTCGCAAAAGCGATTGAGGAATTACAAGACGCATTGGATCACACAGCCAAACAGGCCAATGATCCCGGTTCCGTGCCTTTATTTCGCCGACTGACTCGGACGGAATATCAGAATGCAATTCGAGACTTGTTGGGGCTGAAGATCGATGTCAAAGAATTGCTGCCGAAAGACCAAGCGAGTTTTGGTTTTGACAACATTACTGTGACTCAACTGACTCCCACGTTGCTGAACCGTTATGTGAAATCCGCTGAAACCATTTCACGTCTTGCTGTTTCCGCGTCATCTGATGAAGTCACCTCACGCACGATTCGTGTGTCTCCAGACCAAACTCAGGCACAACATGTTTTGGGCTTACCGCTGGGAACTCGTGGAGGTCTTCTTGTTGATCACTATTTTGCAATCCCTGGACAGTATGAAGTGTCTGTTCGTCTGATGCGAGATCGCAATGAAAAGGTAGAAGGTCTGACAAGAGAACATGAACTACGTATGCTGCTGAACCGTAAAACGGTTGCTCGCTTTAAGGTGGAAAAACCGAAAAACGCAGCTCAACACTCAACTGCAGACCAGCACCTGCAGACCCGCTTTCAGATTCCAGCAGGGCAGCAAAAACTGGGGATCACCTTCGTTGAGAAATCGAATTCACTGATTGAAAATCGTCGTCAACCGCTGAACGCACAATTCAACTTTCATCGACATCAGCGACAGGCCCCAGCTGTTTATTCTGTTTCAATCGTTGGGCCTTATTCACCGGGCAACACTCCAGATACTCCTCACCGTCGCTTGCTCTTTGCGAAGAGACCAACGGACGTTGCTGATTCATTGGCCGCGGCCACTAAAAATATCAAGCGGATTATGCGAATTGCCTATCGGCGGCCTATCACGAATGAAGATTTGAAAGTGCCGTTGCGATTTTTTCAACAAGCGGCAGGTGCAGATGCGTTCGCTCACTTTGATGCGGGCATGCAAGCGGCTTTGGAATCCATTCTGGTGAATCCGAATTTCCTGCTTCGAATCCAACGCCAACCGAAAACGACTGTCAGCGGTTCCACTTATTCTATCGACCAATTGGAACTTGCCTCTCGTCTGTCGTTTTTTCTGTGGAGTAGTCTACCGGATGATGAATTACTGTCTTTGGCAGAATCAAAACAGTTAACAAATCCGAATGTGCTTGAACAACAAGTTCAGCGTTTGATTCAAGACGACCGATCGGAATCGCTTGTGACGAACTTCGCAAGGCAGTGGCTGTATCTGAATAATTTAAAATCGATTAGTCCAGACGCGCGCCGATTTCCGGATTTCGATCAAAATCTTCGAACAGCAATGCGAAAAGAAACCGAGTTGTTCTTTCAAGACATCCTTAAGAACGATTTCAGCATCACTTCGCTGCTCAAAGCAGACTACACGTTCTTAAACGAACGGCTTGCTCGACACTATGAAATTCCTCATGTACACGGGAGTCGATTTCGCAAGGTGAAGGTCGACAAACATCAGCGCGGAGGCCTGCTACGACATGCCAGCCTGCTCACAGTGACATCTTATTCCACTCGAACGTCTCCTGTGTTACGAGGCAACTGGGTGCTGAAAAATATTCTAGGAACACCGCCACCACCACCTCCGGAAGACGTCCCTGACTTAAAAGACAACACAGTTGATGTGACATTGTCTGTACGAGAACGATTGAATGAGCATCGAGCCAATCTGGCTTGTGCCAGTTGTCACAACTTAATGGATCCGATTGGTTTTTCGTTGGAAAGTTACGACGCAGTTGGGCGATACCGACCATTTCAAGAAGGTCGTCAAGTGGACGATTCTGGTGGTCTTCCCAGTGGGCAAATCTGCAATGGAGTTGCCGATCTTGAAAATGGACTGCTAGATCAGCCAGAAGTTTTTGTCGCTGCCTTTACCGAAAGGCTCATGACCTACGCGCTGGGGCGAGGTGTGACCTATCGAGATCGGTCAGCCATTCGTCAGATTGTAGCGGATGCAAGTAAATCCAATTTTCAGCTTTCCCAAATCGTGCTGGGCATCGTCAACAGTAAACCGTTTCGTATGAGGACCGCCGAATGATCATCACACGCAAAAGCCTTCCACGAAGAACGTTCTTAAAGGGACTTGGAGCCTGTGTCAGTATGCCTCTGTTGGATGCCATGATTCCCGCAATGACGGTGGCATCAGAAACAGCAGCATCTGCGGAGAACTTGAGACGGCTTGGATACGTGTATATGCCCATGGGGTGCGATATGAGTCGCTGGGCGCCCGATCCAAATTCCAAAGTGCTGGGTGATTTGCCTCCTATTCTTCAGCCGCTGAAATCACTTCGGAAGTCCATTAATGTTCTCTCAGGTATGGAATTGCAAAAAGCTTATCCTGGTAGTCATGCCACTTCGAATTCGGCTTTTTTGAGTGCGGCTCGAGCAAAAGTCACTGAAAGTAACGACTATTATTTAGGCATCACGGCTGACCAAGTTGCGGCCAAGCACTTGGGGCAGAAGACTCAACTGCCATCTCTTGAACTTTCGATGGACTTGCTTTCGTTAGCCGGGCAGTGCGATAACGGTTACGCCTGTGTCTACCAAAATTGCCTTTCATGGTCTTCACCGACAACTCCACTGCCTGCAGAAGCTCATCCCGCTCTTGTGTTTGAAAACTTGTTTGGTTCTGGACGCACGATGCAGCAGCGCCAAGCTGCCTTAAAGAAGCGAGCGAGTTTACTGGATTCAATTTCAGAAGAAATGCAACGACTGAAACATGAAGTGGGGCCAGCGGATCGAATTCGAGTCAGTGATTATTTAGATAGCATTCGAGAAGTTGAACGGCGAATTCAAATTGCTGCTGCCAATGTCTCTGAAAATCCTTTGCCTGATTTGGATCGACCGACTGGAGTGCCTGATTCCTATGCCGAACACGCCGCCTTAATGTTTGATCTTCAACTGCTGGCGTTGCAGGGCGATATCACTCGAGTGATTTCTTTTCAGTTGGCTCGCGAAACCAGTAACCGTAGCTATCCAGAAATTGGCGTTTCGGATGCTCATCATCCGCTCACCCATCATGGTAACAACCCAGAAAAAGTGGCCAAGATGGCAAAGATCAATCAATTTCATGTGTCTTTGTTTGCTGACTTCCTGAAAAAGTTGAAGGCAACCCCGGAAGGCAACGGGACGTTGCTAGACCACAGCCTGTATCTGTACGGTAGCGGTATGGGGAATCCGAACTTACATGATCACACCAACTTGCCAATCATCGTTGCCGGGGGAGCCGCAGGGAATGTTGTTGGAGGACGGCACATCCGTTTTGATAAACCAACGCCGTTGGCAAATCTGCATCTTACGTTGCTTCAAAAAGCGGGCCTTAACCTAGAATCGTTTGGCGATAGCAGTGGCACCGTAGAAGACGTTTTGTTTTCGGCGTAGCGCAAAACAGTTTCGTTTCGGAAAGTCGATTCTGTAAACAGGTCTGCTCTAAAAACTGTGATCTGTCATGTACGCATGAACCTGCTATCAGAAGGTTTTCGAAGAAACGATCATGATGAAAAACCGAAACAGCCAGTCCAGTATTTGTGTACTTACTTGTCGAAAGTGTGTTGTGAGCATCATGCTGGTGGTCGCCATGTTGTCACCAATGTCAGTCTTGGCTGTTGAAAACAAAGGTTTTTTGTCGTTTGTGGATTTCGCGGAAGTGCAAAACTGGGCTGCAATTGAAAAGGCAGTGCAGCGAAAAGAAACGGATATCAATGCGATTCAACCAGACGGTATGACGGCATTGTTGTGGGCCGTTTATCATGAGGCTCCTGAACAAGTTCGTCTATTGCTTCAGTACAAGGCAAATCCCAATCAGTCGAACGAATATGGAATCAGTCCATTGTTGATCGCTGCGAGAAATGGAAATGCAGAAATCACGATGGATCTTCTGGCAGCACAGGCAGATCCCAATGCGAAGTCGAATGGTCAAGAGGCTATTTTGATGGTGGCCAGTCGGACGGGTGACAAAGATGTGGTTGAGCAACTGCTGAAAGCGGAAGCGGACCCTCATTTCAAAGATGCAAATGGCCAAACAGCGTTAATGTGGGCTGCGGCTGAAGGCCATCTCGCAGTGGTTCACCTTCTGTTAAATGCGGGAGCAAACGACAAGGTCACTTTGAAGTCGGGCTTTGATGCCTACTTTTTTGCCGCGAGGGCAGGGCATTCCGATGTCGTGTTTGCTTTGCTGAACCACGGACACGGCATTAACGATGTGATGTCACCTGAACGCAAAGGGGGCAAATTGCCTCGAAAGGGCATGTCTGCTCTTATGTTGGCTCTTGAAAATGCTCATTTTGACCTTGTCAAAAAATTGCTGGAAGCAGGAGCTGATCCGAATGATACGCGGTCTGGATTCGGCCCTTTGCACGCCTTAACGTGGGTTCGTAAGCCCAACAAAGGAGACGGCCCCAACGACGATCCGCCACCACAAAGCACTGGGCCTATCGGAAGCCTTGAATGTGCCGCTTTGCTGGTTGCTCACGGAGCTGACGTTAACTTGCAGTTGAAGTCGGGTCGAAGCGGTCGAGGAATATTGAGTCTCAAAGGAGCCACTCCATTTTTGCTGGCGGCGGACACGGCTGATGTTCCGTACCTGCGCCAACTGCTCAAGCTGGGAGCCGATGCGAATCTTTCGAACGTTGACAATTGCACGCCACTTCTAGCTGCAGCCGGAATTGGTTCTAAGGCTCCAGAAGAAGAAGCTGGTACAGAACCTGAAATTCTGAAAGCCGTCCAGCTGTTGCTTGAACTGGGAGCAGATATCAATCACAAAGACAATCGAGGCGAAACGGCAATGCATGGCGCCGCCTACAAGAATGTTCCCAAAGTGGTTGAACGACTCGATCAAGCCGGCGCACGTCCTTCGATTTGGAATCGAAAGAACAAGTACGGTTGGACTCCACTCAGAATTAGCCGAGGCTTCCGGCCGGGCAATTTTAAACCTGATACTGCAACTGAAGCAGCCATCATTCGCGTCATGGACGGCCATCAAATCGATGTGCCTGATACTCCACCAAGTCCCACCAACAACGACGATTATTCAAAGAAAAAGAGCACATCGAAGAAACAGTAGGTCACTGCGGATTCAGTGAGGCTTTGAAGTCAATACAGCAACATCACAAAACTTCAATATCCGCTTCATCAACGATGATTGACGCGCCTTGTTGCAAGAAGTTCACCATGATGGTTAAACGATGCCGATTGTTGACTTTCGTGATTGTCCCAACCAATTCTCGATCTTTGAGCGGGCCTCGAACGAGTCGAGCCTTCTGGCCGATCGTGGGACGAAGTTCAGCTTGCAAGTCTTGGCCATGTTCGGACAACAAGTGAATATGACGCAGATCTTCTAAGAACATTTCCTGATCGATTACTGGAATGCACTTAGAAATACAGCCCGTCGAAACTGTTTCATAGCGATCATTTTCAGACCCATACACAAAAACATAGCCCGAAAACAGTGGAGAGTAACTGACTCGCATCCGCCCTGAAGGTGACTTTGAGCGTTTTTCGGCCATGGGGCTGTAGTGAGCAATCTTGAGCGCGGTGAGTTTCCGCATCAGATCTTTTTCACGCCGAGACAGCGTATAAAAAGCAAACCACTGAGCCTCTTCGCGATAATCCGATGGGTTTTCCAGCAGGTTTTGCGGAAACAGTTCCGCTTCCTTCTTCAGAATTGGCATAACTCACCACGGTGTTTTTATTCGTATCAACAAAAATCAGCCCAACATCTGTTCACTGTCGGAGTTTCTGGCGTTGTTCATGATGCATCAACCCCGCATCTGCAGAATTCGAGCGCATCGACCATTTTGAACTCACTCATTTTACAATCAGAGCGTAATTCAGATAAGTTTGGAAGTCCCGGAAAACAGGACTCGCCCCTAAGACCTTCTGAAGTGCAACGTTGTGATTATTCTACTCGGCGGCAGCGGATACGTTGGCAGTATCTTTCAAAGTGAACTGACCAGTCGTCGGCTGAATTTTCTTTCGTTGACACGAAGTCAACTCGACTACACTCAGCCCCTGCTTTTGCAATCGGCATTGCAAAAGCATGCGGCAAAGTTTGTCATTAACTGTGCTGGCTACACAGGTAAGCCAAATGTGGATGCCTGCGAAGTTCATAAGCGGGAGTGTCTTCAAGGGAATGCTGTTTTGCCAGGAACAATTGCCGATGTTTGTGGCACTCTGGGAATTCCATGGGGGCATGTTTCATCTGGTTGTATCTACACCGGATGCAAACCCAACGGGAATGGATTTGCTGAAATCGATTCCCCCAATTTCACCTTTCGGCAAAATAACTGCAGCTTCTATTCCGGCTGCAAAGCGTTGGGGGAAGAAGTTTTAGAGTCTGCGGAATCATGTTATCTGTGGCGACTGCGAATCCCATTCAGTGAAGTGGACAGTAGTCGCAATTATTTGAGCAAGGTACAACGGTACAGCAAACTGCTGGATGCAACGAATAGTTTGTCAGATCTAGGCGACTTTGTTCGATGTTGCATTGATTGCATTGATCGTTCTATTCCTTTCGGAAAATACAATCTGACAAACCCCGGGGCAGTCACAACGAGGCAAGTTGCTCAACTGATTCAAAAACATATCAACCCCCAGCAACAGTTTTCATTCTTTGAGGATGAAAGGCAGTTTATGGAAGTCGCAGTCAAGACTCCTCGATCAAACTGTGTGCTGGATAGTTCCAAAGCCATTGCCGCCGGTTTGAAATTGACTCCCGTTGAAGAAGCGATTGAAAGAGCGCTTTCTTGTTGGGTGCCAGAATCCATCAAAGCTTGACAAAATGTTTCGACATTCTTTTAAAACACTCTTGAACGAAAGACCCGTTCGATATGAAAACAATTTTGGTGACAGGGGGAGCAGGCTTTATTGGAGGGTGTTTTGTTCGGCGTCAGTTGAAATCTGGGCAGGTTCGAATCATTAACCTCGATAAACTCACATACGCTGGAAATACGGACTCACTTCCGCAATCTGAAAACCACATTTTTGTGCAGGGTGATATTTGCGATCGAAATCAGGTTGCCAATTTATTCGCGAAGTACCGTCCCGATTCTGTTGTTCACTTTGCGGCAGAATCACATGTAGACCGGTCGATTGATGGCCCCATGCCCTTTGTCGAAACAAATGTTGTGGGAACGGTTCAGTTATTAGATGCTGCTCGCCTGTTTTTTGATTCGCTGTCCCTCGACTTGCAAGACCGATTTCGTTTCTTGCATGTGTCCACAGACGAAGTTTACGGTTCATTGGGGCCGACGGGAGCCTTTTCAGAAACAACACCGTATTCACCCAATAGTCCATATTCCGCTTCAAAAGCAGCGTCCGATCATTTTGTTAACGCGTGGCATCATACCTTTGGACTTCCTACTTTGATGACCAACTGCAGCAACAATTATGGGCCCTATCAGTTCCCTGAAAAACTGATTCCCTTGGTCACGCTCAATGCCATCAACGGTAAACCGCTGCCGGTGTACGGAGACGGTTCGAATGTTCGAGATTGGTTGCATGTTGAAGACCACTGCCATGCGATCGAATGTGTCCTTGATCACGGCCGAATTGGAGAATGCTACAATATCGGTGGAGCCAGTGAACGGTCGAACTTAGAAGTTGTGCATGCCATTTGCGATACCGTGGATCGGCTTTGTCCGAATCAAAAGCATTCGCCCAGCCGCAGTCTCATTCAATTTGTTGACGATCGTCCCGGTCATGACCAACGCTATGCAATCGACGCAGCAAAAATCCTGAACGAACTTCACTGGAAGCCATCTCATACTTTCGAAAATGGTATCAGTGAAACCGTTCAGTGGTATCTTGACCATTCTGATTGGATCCGCAGAATCCAGAATGGCAGCTACCAAGGGCAGAGACTGGGGTTAAATTCGGTTCAAGCTTCAAGTATCAAAACTCAATCCGGCGAAGGCAGCAAACAGCAGGAGACCGACTCTCATGACTGAATCAACCAGTTATTTTCGTAAAGGCATTATTCTGGCAGGAGGAACAGGTTCTCGACTGTTTCCACTGACTTTAGGCATTAGTAAGCAGATGGCACCTGTTTACGATAAGCCCATGATTTACTACCCCTTGACGACATTGATGTTGGCAGGGATCCAAGAAGTTCTTGTGATTTCGTCTCCTCGAGATCTCCCCGCGTTTCAGCAGCTGTTAGGAGATGGAAGCGATTGGGGGTTGTCACTTGAATACGCCGAACAAAAACGTCCAGCAGGGCTTGCAGAAGCTTTTATTTTAGGAGCCGATTTTATTGGTGACGATTCTGTTGCTCTGGTTCTCGGGGACAACATTTTTTACGGTCGAGGTTTTCAAGGGGTTTTAAATCAAGCGACGTGTCGAAAAGCGGGGGCTACGATTTTCGGCTACGAAGTTCGAGACCCCGAACGGTACGGTGTTGTCGAAATGAATTCTGAAGGTCGAGCGATTTCACTCGAAGAAAAACCCAAAGCTCCCAAGTCACGGTTGGCAGTTCCTGGGCTGTATTTTTACGACAACAATGTGATCGATATCAGCAAGAATTTGGCTCCTTCACCTCGTGGAGAACTCGAAATCACGGATGTCAACAGAGCCTACATGAAAGAAAACAAGCTTTCCGTTGAACTGCTTTCTCGAGGCTTTGCTTGGCTGGACACGGGGACTCATGATTCACTCTTGGACGCGGGGAACTTTGTCGCCGCCATTGAAAAGCGAATGGGACTGAAGATCTGCTGCCCAGAAGAAATTGCCTTCCGAAAGGGGTTCATTCAGAAGGATCAACTGCATCAACTGGCTGATCGATATGAAAACGAATACGGAATGTACCTTCACGATGTGGCAGACCGAGCAGATGCTGTCTGACGATCATTTGTGCATACCAGAAGTTGAAACTTCAACTGAAATGGATTTGGATTTGGTGTGGAAAACAACTGTGATGTGATTTGGACACAAGCGGTTGTTTGGCAGGCTCCTGTTTCGTTTATGCGGTTCGTTCGACGTTTTGAATGTTGTCGATGCAAATTGGGGGAGTGAGCTGTGAGGCTCCAGTTGCAGAGCTTCGATTGACCAACACGAGTTCTCCCTGTTTGCTACGTCGAGCATCTGGAAAACCTGTGTGAGTCGAACCGTCGTGCAAGGTGACCGTAACTTCGTGGGTTTCGTTGATGAGCGGGAGATCCGGGTGAGTTAGGACAGGAAATCTTTCCCACGCCCACGTCCATAACGTTGCGTTCACATCAACTTTTCCCGCGATGTCGAGCCATTCGACGTGTGCTTTCAACAGTTCGTTACGACCTGCAGATTGGCACCATGGCTTCAAAACCGAAGTGATCCAGTGACGACGCGTTTCAGCGAGATCTTCGAAGGTGACGGGCTGAGATGCAGATTCCATGAGAAGTTCACTGACTGATATTTTCAGATTCACAATGCAAAAAAGCAGGCGATGGCTTCTGAAATGAAGTCATCGCCTGCTTTGTATTTCGTCTTGTCTGAATTGACTAGCGAATTTGTCTGTTGTTGAGTTTGGGAGCAGCATCCGATGTTCGGATTGATCGAGCAGAAGTGTTGGCATTTGTTGGTGGAACGGGCACTCTGCCATTTTGATTTGCTGGTGGACTTCCTGCGGCGATCACAGGCCTTGCTTGTGTGGCGGGAGTCCATTTTGCGACAGACCAGATGGGATATTCATCAGCAACACTCACGGCCAAGTCTTGAAGACTGTCCATCATCTTGCGAGTTGTCATGCCTTCGTTTTTGATAACTCGTTGCAAAACAAAGCGTTTATTTGTGGGGATGTAGGCGAAGAATTTACCGTTGCCCAATCGATCGTTCGCTGCCAAAAGTTTAAGAAGCGAAGTTCGAGGAACATTGCTACTTTGCGAAGGAATCTGATCTAACCATGCCATCAGCCACACGGATTCGCTGTTGCGTGAAAGCACGGCTGACATGCTGAACTTCCATTCTTCGCCTCGAATGGTGGTCTTAAAAGCGAAGTCGTAGCGTTTGTCTGTCTTGATGGGTTTCAGTCCGATCGAAGTCAGAACATTGCCAAGCGATTCTTCAGTCAGCTGAACCGCGTTCGATTGTGGTACGGTTTGAGATTGAGCCATGAGAGGCGACATCAGTGCACTCAAGGTTATCGTGATCAAGATCAATGATTTCATGACAGGCATTCCTTTGCCGTGGTGCTGCGTACCAGCATTGTTGTCGGTTTGGTATCAGTCGATTTACTTGATGCTGACAAATGTCAGTTTGAAAAGTTTTAAGACTGTGACCTGAAGTTTATCGTTTTGAAGTGGTATTCATTGAGTAAGGCGATGTTGGCCTTTATCTCAGGAATATCAGCGTGTCCTATAGAAGTATCCGGTTTTGCGAACTATCACCAGAGCGTCTTTACAGAAAATATACTGACTTTGAAACAAGGTTTTAGCCATTCGGCGATTCCTGCCAAATTGTGAAATCGTTCGGCAGGAATCGTGTTGTTTTTTAGTTGTCAAACAGTGCTTTGAGACAAATTTGAGACCACGTTTCGTAGGCGTCGAGATCTTCGAGCATTGCTGCTGGTTGGCGAAATCCGGAATCCAACATGGATGCTTCTTTGGGTTTGATATCGGGAGTTTCAAGATCGAAGACATGGACGACTCCCAGATGGACTTTGCCGACTTCAGATTCGTCGTCGTTAATCAGGCCCACGCATTGTTCTGTCCATTTGGCATCCAGTGAAACTTCTTCTTCAATTTCGCGTTTCATCCCTTCGGAATAAGCACTGCCTTTGCCGTTCAAATCGAGTGTTGAAACGTGCCCTCCGACTCCCACAGATCGTTTTGCGTGGAGTCTGGATTCCCCTTGAGAATTCCCTCGCTGGTACTGAAAGACTTGTCCATTGCAGCGGAAGATGCAATAGGGAATCAGCTGCTTAAAGGAAGGATCTTCTTCCATCAAATTGCGAGGGCGATAGCTGGCATGCGTTGGGTCAAGAATGACTTCAAGATACCTGTCGATATCGGAACAGAATCCTTGAAAGTGACCGACCTGATGGAAGACGGTTGTGGGAATGACGAGGACTTGTTCTACGGTTTCGGAAGCAGATGATGTCATAAGAATTTTTTTTCAGTGAGAGACTGTTGTTTGGTTGTGTAATTGCTTGGCGGTGACGTGTGTTGTGAAGTGTTGGCCAACGAGTCTTTTATGAGCCTGTCATGAGACTGCGTACGGCTTGGTCGATATCGGTTTGTCTCATTAAGGATTCTCCAACAAGAACTCCAGCGATACCTGCTGCGGTCAAGCGTTGGATGTCTGCGTGATGTTGAATTCCACTTTCGCTAATCAACGATACGTCGTCTGGAATTTGTGCTTTGAGTTCAAACGTGTGTTCGAGACTGGTTTCGAATGTGCGCAGATCTCGATTGTTGACTCCGATAAGCTTGGCTCCTGTGGCGAGTACTCGAGGCAAGTTGGTTGGTTCGTAAAGTTCGATCAAGGTATCCATGCCGAGTTGGTGAGCAAACTGATGAAGTTCGTTCAGTTGTTGATCGTTCAGGCATTCGGCGATGAGTAGCACACAGTCTGCTCCGGCGGCTCGGGCTTCAAGGATCTGATACGAGTCGATGATGAATTCTTTGCGCATGACGGGGATGCTGACTTCCGGTTTGATGGCTTTGAGAAAGTCTAGGTGTCCTTGAAAGGATGGTTCATCCGTGAGCACGCTGAGGCAGTGTGCTCCCGCGGCTTCGTAGGTTTTTGCGATGGTGACGGGATCAAAGTCTTGCCGAATGATGCCCGCTGATGGTGATGCTTTTTTGACTTCTGCAATCAGTCCAAGAGTTGAAGCTTGTCGGAGTGCGTTGTGAAAGCCTTGAGGTACTGGGGCTTGTTCTGCTTGCCGTTGCAATTCTGCTTCTGTGACGACAGTTTTCCGTTCTGTAATCTCCTGCTTCTTGTAGGTGATGATGCGGTCGAGAACAGTTGGCACGGTGAAGATGTCCTGATAAGCGGTGTATGATAGTAAGCCGTTTGGGGCAGGCTGCTGATGAACAAGCGATGGAATTGCCGTCGTGACGTCTATACGGTGATATTCACTGTAAAGTTTCCGAAAATCCGTCTCAGGATCAACAATAGGTGGTGGCCAGTTTTGACTTTCTAGGACGTTGATGACGGAACACAGGAATTGAGAGCCAACTGTGTTTAGGATTGGCCGATGTGTATTAAAAGGTGTGCTGGTGATTGAAATGAGGCGATATCGAACTGGTTTTGGTTGTTTTTGCTGAAAGTGTGTGACTCTGTGCCAAATTTTCTGCTGCTGATCGCTCAAGTCGATGCTGCAAAACTTGAAGTCGAACTCACGACTGGAGAAAGCTTGGCGACTGCATTGGCGATCGTTGTCCTTGTTGCCAGCTGCGTCACTGTTTTCCGATGTTTTTTGCGATGGGCAGAAGGGGGCGTGGTGATGCCCGCTGCGAGGCGAAAGCCTTTGCACGTATCCACGCCTGTTGCTGTGGTTGGAGTGTTTATTGCAGCCATGCTGGCTGCTTTGGCAACAGTTGCCAGCTTGGGCTTGGTGCCCCGAGATGAAGCAGACAATCAGAAGGCCGCTGTGAAAGTTGAACTGGTTGACGAAAAGACAAAACAGCCAGCCGTTCAGTCGGTTGCTGAGCCAACTGATACGGAGCCAACTGTCGCGGCGCCAGCTGATGAAAAGCAGAAGCCGAATGGAAGTGGTGATCGGCAAGCTTGGGAAATCA
>CAYTUE010000013.1:3172-31630 GCA_964441085.1 uncultured Planctomycetaceae bacterium | reverse complement strand
CGAATGGAAGTGGTGATCGGCAAGCTTGGGAAATCATCACTGGTATTCTCTGGATGAATGGAACGCTGCTCTTACTGTTCGGGGCGATGGTTTGGTTGATTCAGGCCGATGGTCCTGGGCGATCGGTGTCAGTCGATGATGTTGATTCGACAGAACATTTCCTTGCGTCTGCGCAACCTGTTCAAGGTGATCGTGAATTCGTGAGTTCCTTGGGGAGTGCAGCTGCTGATCATTCTGAAGCTGATTTGCAGAACTTGCAGGCTGGCGATGGGGAGGCAGGTGCCAATTCGAATTTGAATCAAGCTGCCACTGTTGTCCATGAACGCTGGGACATGTGGGTGGAACTGAAGTTTGCTGGGTTGGCATTTCTGATGGCTTTGGGGCCCACTCTTTTAACACGACTTATTGTCGTGTCGTTCATGGCCAAACCCAAGTCTCATGCATTCATTGAAATGATTGAAGACGGTGGGCTTTCCGTTCAGTTGCTGGTTTTGTTGATGCTGGTTGCCACAATTGCTGCTCCACTTGTCGAAGAATTGCTTTATCGAGTCGTGGTGTTGGGAGGTTTGTTAAATCGTCGCCCGCCTTGGGTGGCAATGATGGCGTCATCAGTGCTGTTTTGTTTTGCTCATGGTTTCCCAGATTGCATTTCGTTGTTGCCGCTGTCTGTGATTTTGGGATACACCTATGTTCAGCGTCGCAGCTATCGAACGGTCATGTTGGTTCATTTGATTTTTAATGCGTTCAACATGTCCTTGGTGATGCTGCAGATGGCGTGAGATTTTTGAATGAGGCCGGTTGTGGTCGTCGAGAATTCATCGTGCTGAATTGGTCGAAGCTAGTAGTTCGTTGGTGGGGTTGATAAAAAACGTTTCGTTCATCCCCCCGTTTTTATCGCAGAATTTTGTTTTAGAAGTGTCATCTGTGTCCAGCTTATTCCCACCCGTTGCCGAACAGCTTGCCGTGATTCGTCGGGGGATTGAAAAAGTCGTCCCTGAACAAGAACTGGAAAAGAAGCTACAAAAGAGCTTTGAATCTGGAGTTCCTTTGCGAGTGAAATACGGCATTGATCCCACTGGGATTGATGTTCATTTAGGGCACACGGTTCCATTAAGGAAGTTACGGCAGTTCCAAGATCTTGGGCATCAAGCCGTCATTATTATTGGAAATGCGACGGCCATGGTGGGAGACCCCAGTGGTCGAGATGAAGCTCGCAGCAAGCGACTGACTGCTGAAGAAGTGGAATCGAATGCACGTGACTATTTGGCTCAGGTCGGCAAAGTGGTGGACATGGACAAAGCCGAAGTCCACCGCAATGGAAACTGGTTTTCCAAGATGGGCCTGAATGAAATTTTGCAACTGTGTGGTCGAGTCACGGTGGCTCAGTTGCTGACTCGAGACGATTTTGCCAAACGGTACAAAGACGAAAAAGCCATCTACTTGCATGAGTGTCTGTACCCTGTGATGCAGGCTTGGGACAGCGTTGAAATCAAATCAGATATCGAACTTGGTGGTACCGAACAGCTTTACAGTTTTATGTTGGCTCGTGACTTACAGGCTCAGGAAGGGATCAATCAGCAAATCGGTATGATGTCACCGATTTTGGTGGGCTTAGATGGCGTCAAGCGAATGGGAAAAAGCTTGGGCAACTACATCGGCATTAGCGATTCCCCTTTCGACATGATCAAGAAGTTCATGATGCTTCCTGATGACGTGATGGAAATGTATTTTGAATTGCTGACAGAAGTTCCTTTAGATGAAGTGAAGAGCCTTTTGGCTGGTCACCCTCAGGAAGCGAAATTCACATTGGGGGAAACCGTGATCGACCAATATCACGGTGCAGGGCAGGGCGAAGAAGCATCTGCACGATGGAAAAAGGAAATTCGAGGCGGTGGACTTCCTTCGGATATTCCTGAGGTTCTGCTTCCTGAATCAGAACTGGAAAATGGTCAGTTGCCTGCCTATCTGTTGTTGGTCAAGCTGGGGCTGCAATCATCCAACGGGGAAGCTCGCCGTTTGATTAAGGGAAGTGGCGGAAAACTTGGTGAAGAGAAAACGGTAATCAGTGACGCCAACGATCTGGTGGACGTGACAGATGGGTTATTGGTGTGGGCGGGCAAGAAGAAGTTCTGTCGAGTGCGACTTGGGTGACAGCCCCTGAATGAGATTTACTTGGCTGCAATTGATGTCAATTGTTGCTCACCGTGTACTGATTCCAATTTATGCTTCGAATTGATTTTAAACAGAAGAGAAAATTGTCATGACCATTGGATTTGCCATTGTCGGCACAGGAATGATCTCCCACTTTCACGCCAAGGCGATTCACGGGATTCCGGATAGTTCTGTGGTGGCGTGTTTAGACCGTAAGCAAGAAAACGCAGATTCGTTTGCCGCTGAATACTCATGCAAAGCGTACACCGACTTGGACGACATGTTGGCTGATCCTGCCGTAACGATTGTTTGCGTGTGTACGCCCAGCGGTGCTCATCGTGACCTTGCCGTGGCTGCGGCGAATGCTGGAAAGCATGTGGTTGTTGAAAAGCCGCTTGAAATTACTCTGGAGCGTTGCGACGCGATTATTGATGCCTGCGAAGCCAATAATGTGCTGTTGTGTGCCATTTTTCCGTCTCGTTTCAGTCCAGTCAATGTGGCTTTGAAAGAAGCCGTGGATGCGGGACGGTTTGGGCGATTGACTCTGGGGGACACCTATGTGAAGTGGTGGCGTACTCAAGAGTATTACGACAGTGGCGGATGGCGAGGAACTTGGGAACTGGATGGCGGCGGAGCCTACATGAATCAGGCGATTCATCAGGTTGATGTGCTGTACTGGTTAATGGGTGATGTTGTCGAAGTCAACGGGATGACAGACACATTGGCTCACGAGCGAATCGAAGTCGAAGACGTTGGTGTTTCCACGTTGCGATTTGCCAGCGGGGCCATCGGGGTCATCGAAGCAACTACCGCCGCATGGCCAGGCTTGCTTAAGAAGACAGAAATTCATGGCACAGCCGGAACTGCGATTATCGAACAGGATGATCTTCTGAAGTGGGAATTTGAAACTCCTGCGGATAACGATGACGACTTAAGAAAGCAGTTCGCACCGGGTTCAGCCAACACAGGAGGAGCGGCAGATCCCAAGGCGATTTCTCACGAGGGCCATCAGGCTCAATTGCAAGACCTTGTGAACGCGATCAAAGAAGGACGTGCTCCCATCGTTGATGGAAAAGATGGGCGTAAGAGTGTCGAAATTATTTTGGCGATTTACGAAGCAGCGAAGGCCAAAAAGACAATCACATTGCCGTTGTAAAATGGGCGATCTGACAATCTGCTGATGATTGTCAGGTGTGATGATACAAAAAAAGCCTGCTCAATTTGAGCAGGCTTTTTTTAAGGGTGAATAACCGGACTCGAACCGGCGACCTCCGGAATCACAATCCGGCGCTCTAACCAACTGAGCTATACCCACCATAGTGATGCGGGCTCGGGATGATATCCCCAGAATTTGAGCCATTCAACCCTACAAATTGGTTTGGGTGTGCAATCGACCGGTTTCGTCTGAATTCTCGAATGAAAACCTGTTAAATTTGTGTTCGCATGAAGAATCGCCCGGCTGTTTTACGGTTTCTGGATCTACGATCAGAATAATCGACACAGACGAAAGTGGTCAGAAATTGATTTTGGTGGCTGTCAATCTCTGATCCAGCCATTGATTTCGTTGTCCTACAAAGTGGACTCAAACGACGACAAAAGGTTCGCCTGTGTTGTCAAAGCTTAGCTTGGATGGAAAATCTGGAGCTTGTTGCTCGTCGTTTTGGAAACCAGTTCAATCCTTGTGAGTTTCAGCGAAGTCGTTTGCGAACTGATCGTTTTTACGGGCCTTTTGACTGTTTTCGTGGTGGATTTGGACTGCTTGCCAGTTGTCTAGACAAAATTGCTTTTGTGGACCGTCATTCTTGTCACAGTAGGCATGTTTCGGATCTGTCTGATTTTAAATCTGTGAGGTTGGGTATGTTTGCAGCACGACATCCATCGACCGCGTGGGAAACTTTACCAATTGCCCGTTGCCCGGAGCTTGCTGTTTGGGCTTGGTTCCGGCCTGTTGCGATGCCTTCGAGTGTGACGTTTTTGGTGCCCGTGGAAGTATCCAGTGCTTCGCCCGGAGTTCTGCCATTTTCGCTGAGTGATTTGCTGTTGATGGCGGGGATTGATCCGTCTCAGTTTTCTGCCGTTTCGTTGTATGGAGCACCTTGGCAGCAGGCTCAGGCGTACTTTCCCTACATGAATCAAGCGATCCCTTGTCCGGCGATGGGCGGTTCGGCCGAAATTATGCTGTCTGTCTTCGAAGCCGTTTATCCCACATTTCCTGCCGTCCAACCTGCCATGGTTTCGCAGCCGATGGTGGATTCCCATCCAATCAATCACGGAGTTGGTGGACAGATTACGGAGCAGGCACACCAAGGTGATTTCGCTGATGTGGCCGAAATGGAAATTGACCCAGCGGATGATTTTGACGCAAACAACGGAGGGAGGTCACTGTATGACCGGATTGAAGCTTCTTGGAAAGCAGCCGTGCAGATGGAACGTCAGATGACGGGGCTGCGGCAAAAGCTGTGTCGATTGGGGGCCACTCTGGGCAAAATGGACCGCGATTTGTCTCCAGAAGAACGTCTTGCAGCAGACCGAGAAGACAAAGACGGTTGGGAAGATGCTCGCCGATGGGTGCGCGACTTGGCCGGAAAATGTCACCGAGAAGTGAAGGCCTTTGATATTGGCATAACAAGTTCTGCGGGCAAGCGGAATTGGATGGAGGAAGCATACCAAACCGTGATTGAACCGAGAGCCGCATCAGCTGACTTGGAAATGTACCGGCGTGAATTTGAAACCTACCGTAAGGACATCATGAACTTGCAGCGGGCAATGAATACGGCCATTCAAGCGGCGACTCAGAATGGTACTGCTCGGTCACAGCGAATTACGGGAACCATTCAAAAGAAAATCCAAGAACGCCGTCGTCGGTTGCGAGAACCTATTGGTGGGACAAATATGGATCGTTCTTGTCGTCGACGTAAATAGCCGTTCTCAATTGCTCAGGATTCGCAGCACCAGGGAAAACAAAATTTGTTCAGGGAACTTTGGTGGCTATAATTTGTTTCGGGCCAGTTTCAGTTCTTAAAACAAAAAAACAATGAGTTCCACGCTCACCTTTCTGGTTATCTTTGGGTTGCAGATGCCGCCTTTGCAGTCGATTCAGCCGATCGATTGGCAGCCTAGGTATGTGGATCAGGAACAGATTGAAATCTGTCGTCAGACCGTTGGTTTTTTTACTCACTGTTCTTGGGGTTTTGATCCCCTAGGAAGCACCAAGTCTGGTATTGATCGGTCCGCTGCCGTACTCAAGTCGGCTGGTTGGCCGCTGCTGTATCTCCACGACCGCTATAATGCCAGCAATCCCGCTTGGTGCTACGTTTACGACGATTGGAATCCAGAAGCGTTTGTGAGTTCTGATATTGGGCATTTTCGAATCGACCTCTCAGGAGTTCGGCATGCGGTGTGTCATGGAGGCTTCTTCGGGCAGTGCGAACGAGCGACGGTTGGCGATGTGGTCACCAATTGGGAACTGCTGGGTGCTAAGGGCGACCTGCGGATTACTCAAGTCGTCGATGCAATTTTTACGGTGGCTCAGTTTCTTCCTAACGACGATCCGGTCGCTGCAAAAATCCGAGCGACCTTGGTTCAGCGGCAGCGGATTCACCCCAAGGCTGTGATGACGGTGGAAGAAGTGATGTTGGGGCTTCAGGATCCCATGCTGCAGGTTGAGTACTTAAAACGTCAGCTTCCACCACTGCCATACGGCGTCAATGTTGTGATTGATTTATGTGGTGAAGTGACAGAATTAAATCGCCACAGTAAAGAAGCGGCTACGTTGACTTTTGCCTATTGCCGGTCGGAGCGAATTTTGAACTTTGCCCCCGTTCAATTGGAATGGCCAGAAGAACCAAAGAGCAAAGTGATTGGTGGTTTCACTGACCACTAGTTCTGGCGTTTAGTTGATGCGTTCAAGTTCGACAATAAAGTGCAGGGTGGCATTGGGAGGAACACTTCCATTCCCGCCAACTCCATAGCCGAGTCTGGCGGGAACCCACAGTTCGATCATGCCGCCTTGGCCGACAAGTTGCATGCCTTCGGTCCAGCCTGCGATCACACCGTTGAGTGGAAATGAGGTTGTTTCGCCTCGAGAATAGCTGCTATCGAATTCTTTGCCATTATCCAACCAGCCTCTGTAGTGAACCGTGACAGAATCTGTGACTTTGGGTTTTCGGCCATTGCCTTTTCGCAGGACTCGATAACGCAAACCAGATGCTGTGACTTGGAATTCGCGAGAGAAGTTTTCGTCCATTGGCCCCGCGCCAGATTGTACAACGGGCGAATCTAAGAACGTGACAGGTGCATCAGAAGAAGAACTGACCGTTTGAATTGCGCTCGAGCGAGCGGAGAGGTCTGTATCTGTAATCGCCCCCCCTTTTTTAGAAAGAGGTGTTGAGCATCCGCTGGCGAGAACGGTTGTGGCGATGGTGGTCAGCAGTACAAGTTGAAATTTCATGGATTCATCCTGAATCGTTGGTAAACATCCGTGCCTGTAGTTTATCGGTATTGTGTTTTTGCCGCTATTCTGTTTTCGGTATGGGGGGATCTGCTTCAGAAAGTGCGGCAATCAATTCGGCGGCAACTGCCGAACCATCTTCTTCTCGGGCGTCTAATGGCCAATAAGCATCATGGGCATCAACAACTCGAAGGTGACCTTTGTGTAAGAAACTTAGCATTTTGATCAGCTTTGCATCTTTGTATCTCAGTACAGCGTATCCATTTTCTAAGTGGATATTTTCGATCTTCCACGCAATTGCTCTGAGGTTGAGTTCTCTTAAAAGCAACATTCGTTTGGCAGGAGTTGGGATGGGACCAAACCGGTCTCGGAGTTCCTCTTCGAGTTCACTGAGAGTTTCGAGGCTGTTGGTTTGAGAAAGTCGGCGGTAGATTTCGATCTTCAGTTTTTGGTCTGCAATAAAGCGGTCGGGCAGGTAGGTTGAAATGGGCAAGTCGATTTTACAATGGGCTTGATATCGGAATGGCTGCTTCTTCAGCCCACGAACCGCGTTTTCGAGTAGCTGACAATACAGTTCATATCCCACTGCGGCGATACTGCCACTTTGTTCTGTTCCCAGTAAGTTTCCAGCGCCGCGGATTTCGAGGTCTCGCATTGCGATTCGAAATCCGGCTCCCAGTTCGCTGTATTCTTCAATGGCCGTTAAGCGACGAGTGGCCTTTGTGGTGACAACTCGTCCTTGTTCCAGCATCAGGTAGCAGTAGGCGCGATGTCTGTCTCGTCCCACTCGACCACGCAGTTGATGAAGGTCTGCCAGTCCGTAGATATCGGCTTGGTGAATGATCATCGTGTTGGCGTTTGGGATGTCTAAACCACTTTCGATAATCGTTGTCGCCAACAGAATGTCGGCTTCGCCCTTCACGAATCTCAGCATTTCATATTCGAGTGCATCGGGGTTTAGTTGCCCGTGCACAATGGCAACGGAAGCTTCTGGCACGATGGCTCGAATTTGACTCGCAATTTTTTCGATGTCGTGGACTCGATTGTGAACAAAATAAACTTGGCCACCTCGGTTGAGTTCTCGAATAATCGCGCTGCGAACCAAACTTTCGTCGTAGCGACCGACGTGAGTTTCAATGGGCATGCGATCTCGTGGTGGAGTCGTCAAACTGCTGATGTCTCGAATTCCAAGCAGTGACAGATGCAGAGTTCTGGGAATGGGAGTCGCTGTCATGGTCAGGACATCAACTTCCAATCGCAGGTGTTTGAGTTTCTCTTTTACTTTGACTCCAAACTTTTGTTCTTCGTCAATAATCAGTAAGCCCAAGTTTCTAAAGTGAACATCCTTGGAGACTAATCGGTGGGTGCCAATCAGAATGTCGACTTCACCTTTGGCTAATCGTTCCAGAATTTGTTTTTGTTCTTTGGCTGATCGAAATCGAGACAGCATTTCCACAGTGACAGGAAATTCTGCCATGCGGTCACAAAACGTACGGTAATGCTGTTCAGCGAGTACGGTTGTGGGAACCAGCATGGCAACTTGCCGTCCGTTATCAACAGCCTTAAAGGCGGCTCGAATGGCGACTTCTGTTTTTCCGAAACCAACGTCTCCACAAATCAGTCGATCCATGGGACGCTGGCGTTCCATGTCGACTTTCAAATCTGCGATTGCCGTCGCCTGATCGGGGGTTTCTGTGTAAGGAAATGCTTGTTCGAACTCAGCCTGCATTTCTGAATCGGGTGGGCTTTGCAGTCCCGGCTTAGAGTCTCGTTCTGCTTGCAGCTTTAACATGTCCGAGGCCATGTCTGTGACTGCAGCGGCGACTTTTTCTTTCTTTTTGTCCCATGCGGTTCCTCCAAACTTTGATAGTTCGGGAGACGTCTTTGCTGGTCCAATGTACTTTTGGACAAGATGAATCAAAGACGCTGGCACGTACACCACAACGGTGTCTCGAAATTCCAGCAACAAGTGTTCTTCTTTTTCTCCGTCGCTTTCCATGAGCGACATGCCGCGATAGCGAGCAATTCCTTGAGTCACATGAACAACTAAATCACCGTCCTTCAGGTCCAAGAACGTATCGATTGCTCTGGTGTCGTGAGGGCGTTTGCGAGACTTGACTCGGCGAACTTGTGCTCGCGAAAAGAGCTCATTGTCACTGACAACAAGTAAGCCCAGTTCAATAAACCGAAATCCTCGTCCAATCCGTCCCGTACAGAGTGTGACTCGCTGGCTGAGCCGAATGTCGTCCGTCTTTTCTGTTTCTGAAATCAGCTCGCCAAGTCGTTGTTTTTCTGCATCATTGTGACAGGCCAACAGAACACGATCATTTTTTCCAAGTGAATCGGCAAGGTCGATGAGTGCGTCGGAACCGGTTCCGGTAAAGCGTTCGACAGATTCAATTTTTAGGTGACACGTTTTTTCGAAACTGTCGGCGGCTAAACCATCGATTGTTACGGATGGGTATTCGGTTAGCCGAGCCATCGTTGAATTTACAGAGAACATTCCAACGGGGTTGGTCAGACGTTGCAAATATAATTTGCCTTCGCTGATGGCCGAAGCCATGTCGCTGAGGGCGACGAAGCTGTTTGAAGGCAGTGAATCGAGAAGTGATTCTGATGATTCGGCAATGGCAGCATGTGGCTTGACGCTGTCGCCTGGCTGTGGCTTTTGATTTGCGCGGACTGGTTGAGTGGCAGTGATTGCGACAAAATCGAGGTCATTAATTCTGCGTTGAGTTTCCACGTTGAAGCTGCGAATCGATTCAATTTCGTCTCCAAAAAGTTCGATTCGAATCGGATCTGATTCCGTTGGTGGGTAGATATCCAAAATTCCACCGTGAACACTGAATTCTCCGGGAAGTTCCACAGCAGAGACTCGATCAAAGGCTCGTTCTGTGAGCCAGTCGAGTAATGATTCTAAGTGCAGTTCATCAGCAACGCATAGTTTTCGAGTTGCCTTTTGGATGGATGTTCGAGAAGGCACCGGCTGCAGCAGGGCGGGCAAACAGGTGATGATGATTCGATTTGCCTCGACTGTGTCGTCGTTGTTCTTTTGTGTTGCGATCGCGGACTTGGGTGAAGCGGCTTCAGGGATTTCCATTGTTGATGTGTCCATGGAAAAGCTCCAAGGATCATCAGCAGGTGCAGGCGACGTTTGGGTCGCGGGAGATGGGGGATCTGGCGGTTGATTTAGAGTCGTGACAACGTTTAGCCGAGTGGCAAAGACGGCATCAGTGACATCGTGTTCTTCTGGTAAGGTTTCCCATGCAGGAAATTGCAGCAGTTCGCAGTGACTGGGGAGAAATTCGGCCAGTTGTTCGGCGAATTCATCGAGGTCTCGAATGCTTGGAAGCACGATGAGAAGATTTTTATCTGGCTGTTGGTGGTGCAGGGTGGCGGCGGTCAGCGCGCAAGCTGATCCCCACGCTCCATTCACTGCGGCACTGTTTCCGGTTTGTAATTCACTGATAATGTCGGCGAATTCTGGAATCGCAGCGACAAGCGAAGGGAGCTCAGAAAGTTCAGATGGCATTTCCGTCACGCTGGTCATATCAGACTCATTGTAGACGCTTCGTGGAGATCGAAAAGTCATCGCAAGTTGACGACATTTTTTGTTCACAAAGTGAGCTTTTGACGGGCGTTTTGTGTTTTCGGCGCAAGCAATAAGGACAGGTGAATTCCTGTCCTTATTGAATCGTTCGATATCCCAAGCGGGCTAAGGGCCGAATACTCCGTTTACGATAATTCCGCCATTAACGGCACCAGCAAAGAAGGCGACCGTGTCGATATCACCCGGCGTCAGCAGCTGAATAAGATTGTCCTGTGTGCCGAACAGGTTGTAGGTTCCAATTGCACTGCGGAAGACAATTCCTTCTTCCAATGGTGGGTCGTTTGGAATTGGAAAGGCTCCAGCAGTCAAGGTGTCACTTAGCTGAATCAGATTGTTATTGATGATGAAATCAGCTTCTTGAGTCAGTTGAGTCACTTCGATTCCCACGCCCCCTTCGCTTAGGAATGCGATCGCATTGGAAGTCAGATCAACTTCGGCATCAGCACCCAGTTGGAACCGGTATCCTTGGCTGCTAAGTCCTTGAAAGGTGAACAAGTTGTTTTGGAACAGCGACATGGATGGTCCAGCAGTCATCAAGTCAACTCCGAAAGCTCCGGGCTGGACAGTGTTCCCAATTTGGTTTCCGACAACTTCTAGTTCCAGCAGGTCGGTTGCTGAATCTAGATCAAGGAAGATGGCAGTTTGTGATTCGCCAACGGTTTGACCAGAAAGTGTGAATTGATTTGCATCTAGCTGGATGCGAGCAGGGCCGTTCCATGTGAGTTCGATGGCTCGTTCGTTGAGATCTGCGAGATCGAAGTCATTCGTGTCGTTCAGGAAGAACTGATTGTTATCTGCATTAAAGCCAATGTGAGCTCCGATGGCAGTCGCTGTATTTAAAATCGTGATGGCATCATCTGAGTTATCTGTAATTTGGTTCCGTTCAAGATTGATTACGAAAGGATTGTCGAAGTCCAAGAATTCTTGCGTGAGAGGATCATTGGGCACTTCTGTGAATGTTGCCAGAATTGTGTTTCGTGTGGCATCAGCTCCTGCAGCGGGAGCCTGATTTCCATTGTCGCCAAACACAGTGTCTTGCACGTCAAGTTCAGTGAGGTTTGTGGAATCAATTCCTCGAATTGCTGATCCAAGTACGCTGGAGTTGAATAGACGAAGAAATTGGTCGTCTTCATCAGTGAGGCCGCTGTTGACAACTCGAATTCCATTTTGATTGTTGCTGAGTTGGACGGCTTGTAGAGTCACCTGCCCAGCATTTTGTAGGAGTACACCATCATTTGTTGCAACTGTAATCAATCCCCCCGACAAAGCTGTGGGATTGATGGCGGCGTCTCCTTCAATCGTGAATGTCTTCGCGAGAACCGGACTGTTGGTGAGGTCTCTGTTTGTTTCAACCAGTCGAATACCATTCGTTGGTGATGCAGTGCTATTGACCTGCTGCAGTGTGATATTAATTCCAGACTGTTCGATGTCAACAGCTACGGCTGCAGTTGACGTGATTATACCGCTTTGAACGCCAATCAGAGTGTTGTCGAAGGCGAATAGGCCAGTTCCACCAGCTGTCGCAATTCCAAGTGCGTCGAACCGAATCTGCCCTAAGCCGTCCACAACGCGAATATTGTTTTGTAGGTTGACACCAATGTTTCCTACGGTTGATATCGCTTGCAGACTATCGAACTGGATAAAGCCCGAAGAGTTCTGGATATCAACCAGTGGAGCTCCGCCATTGGTATTCTGAACGACGTTTACGGCATTGTTAAAGATGATATTTCCAGTCGCATCGTCGATGAATATTCCTGCTCCGCCCGTTTCTTGAACGGTCAAACCTCCGATCGTACCAAATCCAAATGTGATCAATGAATCGTCATTGACAATGGATAATCCTGCACCACCCACCGATCCAATTGTTGTGAGTCCAGAAGCAGTAAAGCTGCTGCCTGCGGCATTATTGATGAGTTCAATTCCGATACCGCCAGTTGCTGGTGCTCCCCCTAAAATACTGATGTCACCAGAAAAGTTGACCGCCGCACCAGCGACTGAGCTATCGATACTGATGAATGGAGCCACGCTGCCTACACCAGCTGCTCCAATGTTAAGATCCTGAGTAAAGTTAAATTGTCCAGCCAAGTTGTCGATATCGATTCCTCCACCCAGTGGAGTGATGATGTCTAGATTTTCAAAACTGACTGTCCCCGTAGCGGCCAAGGAATCAATAAAGACGGATGCTCCTGTCGCACTTTCAATACGTGTGGACGGACGAATTGTGTCTCGGAATACGTATTGTCCAGAGCTGTTTGTAACCGAAATCCCGGTGCCGGTTGCGTTCACGATATTGGCATTGTCGATGACAGCGCTGCCTGCACTGTCACGAATCACAATCCCTCCAGCTCCCACGTCGTCGATGGTTGTACCGGAGAAGTCGATTGAGCCTCCCGTGATGTTTTCAATTAAAACTGCTTCACTGGCCGTGTTGTTGATGGCACCAAACGCAGGATCAATTCCAGAACTTGTTGTCGCGAATTCAATTGTTGCCGCACCTCCGTTGACATGGAAGGCTGCTCCTCCGGTATCGCTGATTCGAGTATTGATGATGCTGGCAGCATCGAGTGCGTTCGTTAGTAGAATTCCGTCACCCGTGATGGCGGAAAGATCGGTGTCTCGAACCACAATGTTAGAGACGGAATCTACTACGATTCCATTGCCCGTCACATTGTTAATCACGAACCCTCCAAACCGACTGTTATCCGCCAAGACGACGGCGTCACCAATGGTGTTGAGAAGTTCTGGTCGAGCCAAAGTTGGGTTTGCGATAAAGGTTGGCGAGTTCGGAAGAATAAGATTTTGACCATCAAACAGTTCAACTTCGTTGACGACAAGTCGATCTCCAGTGACTTCGGTAATGAGGCCTTCACCAAACAGGCTCTGACCATCAGCCAATGTGACTTGATTTTCTGGTATGGCATCAAACACACTTCCCGCGTGGACAAAGACAACATCTGAATCTGGAGTTCCCAGCCCGGCAAGCAGGCTATCGAATGGATTTTCTACAGTACCCGTCCCGCCGGGGCCCGCATTGCTATTTACATGAATGATGTTCAGTGGAGTCCCATCAGTCGCGAGGCCAACTTCTCCACCCACAACGACATCAGAAATGGCAGCTGTCACGTTTAAGTTTCGGCGAACAGGTTCTGCCAATCGTTGGAAGGAACTGCGTTTCGTGTGCTCTTGGCTGTGAAATTGACCCAGATGCACGATGGCGCTGAATGAAACATTGGTGTTGAATAATTCGTCATCTGTGACAGTTAATCCAAGCTCCAGAGCATCCGCAATATCGGCCTGAAGACGTGTGCTAAAACCAGTAAATCCGGCGTCGTCGGTGCCTTCATAGTGGTAAGCGCCTACGAAGGCTCGCACATCAAATCGCTCAGAAAATTCCCCAGGCAAAAGCCAACCGATTTCTGCATCGAAACCCTGTAACGCTTCTGCAAAGGTATTGATCCGATCAAAGATGACTTGGTTACCCGAAAAGGTTGCGGTACTCGGATCAATACGAGTTCCTGTTTGGGCAGAAGTGTTGCCAAACGGTTCGTAATAGTTTCCTCGAACTTCCCAGTTCTGTGCCAAAATCTCTGCACCAAAACTGAACTGTTCAAAGGTAGCACCAGTCAGTTGATCTTTGTCGAAGTATCCATAACCACCGATGACTGCATCCCATGCTGTGATGTAGTGCCGGTATCCCGCTCCAAAGCTCCAAGCCAGTTCACCATCGTTACTGTAGGTCAGACGTGAATCACCAAACAGCAGTCCATCGCCAACGTTCAGATAGGGAGTGGCACCGATAATTGATGCACTGTCATTTCGTCCAACGGCGTTACCAGCAACATGACCACCGCGAAAGGTGAAGCCCAAGCCTTGACGATTGGAATCAATCACCGTGCCACTTGCACTTCCGGAAGGCGTGGTTCCGATTGGCTGACGACCGTAGGAAAAATTATCCTGTGCGGAAACCATTGAGCTTGTGAGAACAATGGTAAGCATCGAGACCAGCGATGCAAAAAGTCGCTGAGTGCTGCGCGATGCAGTGACATGATGAACGATCGGTGTTGTTGCCTTTTGAGACACTTTCAGCGACCGACTCTGTCGGAGGTAATCAGCATTCGTCATAATATGACTCAAAAACAAATGGTAAGAGATTGCGAATTCGCAACACTCGAAGTCACTCGAAATCGAATGACTCACGTATCCAAACGTAAAACAGTTTCATCAGGTTTTGACAACCGCTGGTTGGCGATCGACAAACTGAAATCGCCCTGACTTGTTGGCTCGAAAACGTTGCTTTCAGCAAAAATTTCGAGACAGTTGAAGCGTTTGTAACTGAGGTAAAAAGGTGCAGCAACAGGGCTTCCTGCTCTTTGGCACGCGTTTTTCTTGGAGTGTTGCGGCACCGAATTGTCAAACTGCGAAAACCACAACTTGAACTCAAAAGAGCGGCAGAAATCGCCATTCCTCATTGCGTGATTCGGCAAAAATGCTCCGAGCTACCGATAGAAACCCCTAAGGCTCGTGAGTTTGGGGTGAGATGCAAACTGGCGGCAGAAAAGGGGGTGAGTGAACAGATGGTTCGCTTTGGGCAGCCGTATGTTCTGCGGCTTTGTCATTGATTAGTGCTTTGTCGTTGCTGGATGATAGACGCGGATTTGGAAAGATCGACACTTTGAGGCACGATGTGTGTTTCTACAATCAGACAGCCAGATTCTCGGATTCGAATCTCTTTTTTAGCTTTGCTGATGAAAGCACCAAGAATTCTGCGACTTTGGCGAACCGTCTGATACTTCAGAAACATTTTGTCTGTCAGAATTCTTGCCGATTTCCCTCCTTGTTTACATCGAGCCAGTTCTATGCCCACGTCGATCGTGTTTTCGTTGCGACAAACATCTCGTGTTGCCGTCATCCTTGTTTTGACTGTGCTGATTTCTGGCCCAGTCAGTGGTCAAGATTCAGATGCTACCCCAGCTCCCATGTTTGGATTAGGGACACGTCCGTTGGTCACGTTGAATTTTGCGAGCGTGAATCGGCTGAAGGATCGTGCCAGCTTTCTTTTTGAGACCGCAGAAACGCCCGCTGCAATGGACACGATTATGCAGATGTTGGATGACAATGTGAATGGGCTGGATGGGTTAGATTGGGATCGTCCCGGTGGAGTGATGATGTTTATGAATAGCGTTTTTCCTCCAGCGTTAGAGTTCGTTGCGTACGTGCCTCTTTCCAGCGTCGAAGAATTTCAGGCGATGGTGGAACGTGGGCCAGTGATTATGCAGAAGAAAAATTCAGATGAGGGACGCTACGAGTTGATTGGTCCACGAAACAATGTGCCCGTTCGTGTTCAAGGTGACTACGCGTTTCTTCAGCTTCCCGCAATGAATCCAGATCCGGCATTCGAACGTGATTTACCAAACCCGCTGAATCTCATTGCAGGCCTAAGTCATGAGTTCGATGTGTCTTTGTCTTTTGAAGTCGATGCTGTTCCAAAACCAACTCGAGACTTGATGTACAACATGCTTAGCAGCTATCTATCGACAGAACACCAGCAACGAGACGACGAACCAGACGCTGTCTATGCAGTTCGTGATGCATGGCAGAAGCGAGACATTGCTGCTTTAAAAATGCTCTTTCAAGACACAAAGCGACTCGCGATGGGCTTCGGAATTTCTAAAGAAGAAGCTTCTGTGAATATCGACATGCTTATGGAAGCTCGAGATGCTTCTGACATGCTGGAAGAAATGTTTCTATCGGTTTCCAAGCCAAGTTCTTTCAGTGCGATTGCTTCTGATGAAAGTCCAGCTTCTTTGATTTACTCGGTCACAACGACAGAACGCGATTCGATTGCTTTGGCAAATGTCTTTGAAGCAGCCAAGGGATGGCTCGCATTAAAGATTGAAGAAGATGGGCAGGGGGATATCCCCCAAGCTGGCAGCCCGTTATTCCAAGCACTGACAGCGTTGTCTGAAACAGCTCGATCTGCACAATTTGATCTCTTTAGCCAAGTGTATCAGGATTCATCCGACAAGGTGGCTGTGGTTGGTGCAGTTCGCTTGAAAGATGGAGAGGCCATTGCTGCTGGGCTTCGCGATGCGTTGATTCGTCTTGAAGGTCGCGAAGGTCTAGGAGACATTGAAATTGGAGCGAAACAGCATGCGGGAATCACATTTCATAAGATCCAGTTCGACAAGACTCCTGAACAAGCGGTCATGATTATGGGGAAGTCTCCAGGGATCACTGTCGGTGTTGGGCCCAAGTCTCTGTGGTTCGTGATTGGAGGAGAGGATGGGTTTGATACTTTGTCTGGTGTCATTGACCAGTTGGAACTTTCCTATGAAAGTCCTTCTGCTAACCAACTTGTTGCGGCAAATCGACTGATTGTAAACGTTGGCAAAGTGCGAGAAATTTTTGGAAGCCCTGCGCCAGGTTCCAAAGCGACCGAAGAGAAAGGTGCTCGCAGCGACAACAATGATAAGGACGTCGACGAATCAGCAAATGGTCGGCGGGGGGCACGTGGCGGTCGTGGATTGGGTCGGCGTGGCCGACGGCAAGCGGCAGCAGGGTTGTTTGTTGAAGCCTTGGAAGAAGGCCAAGACCGAATCGAAGTCAGTATCCGTCCGACTGATCAGGGAGTTCGTGCTCGAATGAAAATGGATACCGGATTCCTTCGGGGGATTGGCCGATTCGTGAATTCGATGATCAGCGGTTAGAAATGCACGAAAAGCCAAAGAGACAGTCATAAACAGCAAGATAGCCCACAGGTTCGCAAGAATTTGTGGGCTTTTTTTGTCTATCGTGTTGCCGGAGGATGATTCTTCTCATTGATTTATTCGGATTGATCGTTGCAATCCACCAGCTTTACCTAGTCTGTGTCATGCCCCAAAGAGGTCGCTACAACCGGCAAAGTTTATGTTTGCCGTGACAAAGAGCGTCACTGAAAGAGGAAAATTCGCACAACCAGAAGATTCAAGAAACTAACGTTGCTTTAAGTGAACACCCTAGGCGTTACAGCTTTCCGTTTTCGTTTTCTTTGGACATCACTCCCGTGGTACAGGTTGCCAACAGCTCGATGACAAATCACTCACAGGTACATGTTGATAAAAATCAACATGTGCTGACGGTGAATGTCGAAGACTATTTTCAAGTCGGCGTCTTTCGAAAGTTTATTTCGATGGACAAGTGGACGCGTTTCGATTCTCGACTTGAAGCCAATCTCAATCAAGTACTGGAGCTCTTTGATTCTCATCAGGCAACAGCCACCTTCTTTGTGTTAGGTTGGACGGCAGAACGCCATCCCGAACTCATTCGTAAGATTGCAGATGCTGGCCACGAAGTGGCCAGTCGAGGTCATTTGCATCACCGTTTGGACCGTCTTCCTGTAGCGAAGATTCGAGAAGAACTGGTTCAATCTCGCAGTATCTTGTCAGATGTGACTGGCCAAGATATTCGAGGTTTTCGCATGGCTGATGGTTGGTTGTCCAAAGAAACACTATGGATGCTGGAAGAGATCGCAGATGCAGGTTACCAATACGATTCCAGTTTGATGCCTCGACAGGCTGACTTTGCTTCAGAGCCTCAATGGCGAAAGATTCAGACTGTTGAAACAGCAGCAGGGCCGTTCATTGAAATTCCGCTAACCACACTGCAAGTTCCCGGTGGGTGGCTGCCCGTGGCTGGTGGAAACTATCAACGCCAATTACCTGACTTTTTGATGAAGCGGTTGGTAGAGCGAGCTTTGATTGTAGAAAACGATCCATTCGTCATGTACTTCCAAGTTTGGGAGCTGGACGATAAACAGCCACGGCTAAGCATGGCGGATCGGCTCACTCGAATTCGCCACTATCGCAAACTTGGCAAGTATCGACGGATCCTTCCCGAGTACCTCAAGAAGTACTCTTTCTGTTCAGTCAAAGATCATGCGGTCACTTCCGGAAGTCCGTTAGCAGGTTTGAACTCAGTTGATTCATCACCTGCAAGCTTAATTCATCGATTTAAGCAGATTGACGTGTCGCCAGTGAGTCGCGATCAAACGTCTGAAGTGATGCAGGCCGTGCCAAAATCGCAAACCGATTGCACAATGACCTCAATTTCTATTGTGGTTCCGTGTTTCAACGAAGAAACATCGATCGGCTATCTCGCCAACACGCTGACCACTGTGAGGCAAAAACTTGAAACGGATTGGCAGGTTCGAATAATCTTCGTGGATGATGGAAGCGGTGATCGGACTTATGAACTGTTGGACCAGTATTTCGCTGATGATCAAGCTGTTCAAGTTGTACGACACGAAAAGAATCTTGGCGTTTCAGCTGCAATTTTAACTGGAATCAATCACGCTGACACCGAAGTCGTTTGTTCAATGGATTGCGACTGCAGTTATGACCCACACGAACTCAGTGAAATGTTGCCTTTGCTGACCGAAGGCGTATCGATGGTCACTGCATCGCCTTATCACAAAAACGGCCATGTTCGCAATGTGCCCGGATGGCGACTGTTTTTGTCTCGAGGACTTTCTGCAATCTATGTCCGCCTTTTGAAACAAGATCTGGCGACTTGGACAAGTTGTTTTCGAGTCTATCGGCGTCGAGATATTGTTGATTTGCCACTTCAAGAAAAAGGATTTCTTGGCACAGCAGAACTCGCAGCGTCTCTGGTCATGAATCAACGGCAAGTCGTCGAATACCCCACAACGTTAGAAGTTCGTTTGTTTGGTCTTTCAAAAATGAAGACTGTTCGAGTGATCTTTCAGCATCTAGGTTTGCTGTACCGAATTGCGACTCGCCGTATGCAAGGGCAGGGCACTTCGACTTCGGAACCAGCAGTTGCGAAAGAAGCACAAGAACGGGTGAGTTCAGCATCGGCAGAAGTCAACGATGCTGTACTTAACGAAAAAATTTAGGGCAGAGCAGCCTTTGTGGCCATTGGCCTTGGCGACTCTTAACTGGCATGTGGTGTTCTGCTTCATGCTTCCATCCTTTGCTGAAGAAATCTTCGGAACGAAATAACGATGCAGCTTCCATCAGATCAAAATTCGACTGGACGAACTCTTGGTGCCGAAGAAATGGCTTTGCTTCAGCAAGTCATTGATTCAGGAACATTAACGAGTACTAAAGGGCAGTTTGTGAAGCAATTGGAAACTGGCTTCGCAAAGTTGGTTGGCAGTAAGTATGCCTATGCTTGCAGCAGTGGTTCGGCAGCCGTTCATTGTGCAGTTGCTGCAGTGAATCCAGAACCGGGTGACGAAATTGTGACTACTCCCATCACTGATATGGGAGGGATTACTCCAATCGTTTATCAGGGTGCGATTCCCGTCTTTGCAGATGTCGACCCTGAAACTTTGAACGTTACAGCAAAGACCATTGAAGCCGTTCTTTCGCCCAAAACCAAAGCCATCATTGTGACTCATCTGTTTGGGAATCCATGTGATATGGAGCCCATTATGAAGTTGGCCAAGGCTCGAAATCTTCCTGTCATCGAAGATACGGCTCAAGCCTTTATGGCAACGTATCAAGGGCAGTATGCTGGCACAATCGGTGACATCGGTTGCTTTAGTTTGCAGCAGGGCAAGCACATCACGACGGGCGAAGGCGGCATTGTTGTCAGTAACGATGACAAGTTTGCTCGCCACATGTTTTTGTACATCAATAAAGCTTGGGGCTACGGCGACGAACAACCGGATCACTATTTCACTGCATTGAACTACCGCATGTGCGAATTGCAGGGAGCCGTTGCTGTGGCTCAAATGCACAAGCTGTCTGGTGTCGTTGAGAGTCGAGTGCGATTGGCGGACGCGCTGACTGCGAAGCTTAGCGGATTGCCGGGGATTACCACTCCCACAGTGCTTTCAGACAGTGTGCATAGCTACTGGAAATATTGCCTGAATGTGGATGAAAGTGTTATTGAAGGAGGATCGGTTGGTCTTGGAGCCGCCTTGCGAGACAAGGGGATTATGTGTGCTCCTCGATACATTCAAAAACCAGCTTTTGAATGCCAAGTGATTCGTGATCAAGTGACCTTTGGTCAAAGCCGATGGCCGTGGACTTTGGCGAGTTCAGAAGCTGTCGATTATCGCCGTGAGAAATTTGCTGGGTCTTACCAAGCTCTGTCGCATGTTCTCGTTCTTCCTTGGAACGAACTTTACACGGATGAACACGTGGACTATCTGGCCGATCAAATTTGTAATGCTGTCAACGTGGTCACCAAGTAGGCGTGTGGTTTCGTTGAACTCAATGAATACAGGGCAGGGTAGTCTGCCAAAAAATTCTGGTGCTCGGATGTACCTGTTTTCTCTTTGTTACTACCAATAAACAACTCTTACTGAACTTTAATCTTGGTTGGGCAAACCTGCCTCGCCACACATAATAAAACAGGTGATCTCATGATTTCTCGAACTCGTCCTGCTTTCGTTCTCATTGGTGCTGGTGGAATTTCAAAAGCTTATGCTCAAGCATTTGCTGATGGTCTTCCCTTTGACCTGATCGGTGTTGCCGATATTCGCATGGAAGCTGCTCAAGAAGTGGCCAGCATTGTCGACGCCATTGCTTTCGATGACATCGAAACAATGTGTGTTGAACTGCAACCAACTGCAGCGATCGTTTGCACACCACCTAACACTCATTCCAATATCTGTATTGATTTGATGTCTCTTGGTATTCACGTGTTGTGTGAAAAGCCTTTGGCTCCAACTGAACTGGAAGCTCGCCGAATGATTTCCACTGCAGAACACAATGATGTTGTGTTTTCCATGGGTTCAAAATTTCGATTTGTTGAAGATGTTCAGAAGACTCGCGACATCATCGAAGAAGGCCTTCTTGGTGACATCGTCTTGTTCGAAAATACGTTCGCTGGTTTTGTTGATATGAGCCAGCGGTGGAATTCGAATCCGGAAGTCAGCGGTGGGGGAGTGCTGATTGACAATGGGACTCATTCCATTGACATCATGCGTTATCTGTTAGGGGCCATCACTGAGCTTCAAGTCGTGGAAGGTCGTCGGATTCAGGAATTGGATGTCGAAGACACTGTTCGTCTGTTTGCCAAGAATTCTGATGGGGCCATGGGCAGCATCGATCTTTCGTGGAGCATGAACAAAGTTCAGCCTCACTTCATCAGCATTTACGGTTCAAAAGGAACACTTCAAGTGGGCTGGCAGGAATCACGTTACAAGCTGGCTGATGATAAAGAATGGACTGTCTTTGGAAACGGCTACGACAAAATTCAAGCGTTTTCAAACCAACTGAATAACTTCGCAGCTGCCATCGTTGGTGAAGAAGAACTGGTCATCGATGCCAAAGATGCATTAGCCAGTGTACTGACAATGGAAACAGCATACGAAGCAATGCAATCAAGTAAGTGGCATCCCGTTGGTCAGCTGGGAACAGATTGGAAACGTCAGACAGAATATGCTTCTGTGGCTCAAAGTGAGTAAGTTCACATTGCATTTGTTGAGCGAAAGCCGTTTGAAGCAGACAGCAATCGGGAGCAATCGATGTCCGTGAAAATTCATCCCACTGCCATCGTTGAAGACGGCGTGACGTTGGGAGATGGAACGTCTGTCTGGGACAATGTCCATATTCGTCAAGGCACCACTTTGGGTGATGAGTGCATTGTCGGAGGAAAATCGACAATCGCCTACGATGTTCGTATTGGGCATCGAGTTAAAATTAATAGTGCGGCTTACATCTGTCACGGTGTGACTTTGCAAGATGGAGTCATGGTAAGTGCGGGCGTCATTTTTACGAATGATCGATTTCCGCGAGCAACAACTGCTGACTTATTGCAGCTTCGTGATTCATCTCCTGATGAACACACTTTACAGACTTTGGTTTGCGAAGGTTCGACCATTGGTGCAGGAGCCATGATTGGCTGCGACTTGACCATTGGGCGCTTTGCGATGATCGGTATGGGGGCTGTTGTAACAAAATCGGTTCCCGACTTTCATTTAGTGGTTGGGTCTCCCGCTCGCTCGATCGCCGCTGTGTGTCGTTGTGGTCAGCCCGTTCATCGATTCGCAAAAACTGAATCCAACGACGAAAACGAAACAGAGACTGAAGTGCAACGTGTTCAATGCGACTGTGGCCGGGTGTACGCCATTGATGATCGAATTGTGACCGAAGTGATTGAAGAATGTGGAGATCAAAGTGAATCACAATGACTCGAATTCGGCCGGGCAATCTTGGGCTGTTGTAGGGAGCGGCATGCTGGGCATGACGATCGCTCACCGTTTACAGCAACAAGGACATTCTGTGACGATCTATGAATCAGCGAGCAACGCGGGTGGGTTGGCTGACGCATGGCAAGTGGGCGATGTGACGTGGGATCGCCACTATCACGTGACGTTAATGAGCGATTTTTTGGTTCGTGATCTGTGGAAAGAATTGGGCATTCACGACCATATGAAGTGGGTCGAAACCAAGACCGGTTTTTATACCGATGGTGAACTGTATTCGATGTCGAACTCCGTAGAGTTCTTGAAGTTTCCTCCGTTGAGACTACTGGACAAGCTACGACTTGGCGGAACGATCTGGGCTGCTTCAAAGATCAAAAACTGGAAACGACTTGAACAGCTGTCTGTTCAGGAATGGCTGACCAAACTCTCTGGAAAACGCACCTTTGAAAAAATGTGGCGACCGTTGTTGGAAGCCAAGCTAGGCAACAGTTGGACAAAAACATCGGCTGCATTTATTTGGGCCACAATTGCTCGCATGTATGCGGCTCGCCGGTCTGGACTGAAAAAGGAAATGTTCGGTTATCTGCAAGGTGGGTACGATTTTGCTTTGCAGACCTTTGAAGAAGATCTTCGACGTCGAAACGTTAAGTTTCAGTTTCACTGCCCCGTTCAAGAAATGAATAGAAATGCTGATGGTGAAATCACAGTTGTGAGCGCTAGTGGCAATCAGTCGTTTGATCGGGTTGTTTCGACAGTGCCGTCGCCTGTTGCTGTAAAGTCGATTCCTGCGATGGATGAAGCCAGCCGTCAACGACATCTTGGAATTGACTATCACGGAATTGTTTGTGCTTCTGTTTTACTGAAGAAGCCCATTTCGCCGTACTACGTGACGAATATTACTGATCATGGTGTACCGTTTACCGCAGTGATTGAAATGACAGCGTTGGTTGATCCCGATCAGCTAGACGGCAACCACTTGGTTTACCTGCCTCGGTATGTGCAACCTGATGATCCGATCTTTGATGAAGCGGATGAATCCATTCAGGAACGCTTTGTTTCGGCTTTGGATCGCATGTACTCGCACTTTTCCAAAGATGATGTGGTGGCGTTTAAAGTGTCACGCGCTCGTCATGTGTTTGCTCTACCAACACTGGGATATTCTGAACGAGTCCCCGGCGTGCAGACTGGTGTTGATGGTGTGTACACCGTGAATTCCTCACAAATCGTGAATGGCACGTTAAACGTGAATGAAACCGTGAAGTTAGGCAATGATTTTGTGGAACAGTTTGGCCGTGCAACGACCAAACAGTCGGTTCAAGATAGCCGCAAAACGAGTCCTCTGGATCCTGTTTTGGCTTGATGTTTCACCAACGTTTTCTGTGTTTTTAAGCACTTTGAATTCAACGGAATTCTCTTGCTGAATGGTTGCAGCCACGTTCAATACAGCCACGTCCAATACAGTGGCTTGCTGAAAGTTAATCATGACGAAAGCTCTATCACAAAAGCCGATCGCCAGTCTTTCTTTGGACATGGATAACAAATGGTCGTACATGAAGACTCATGGCGATCCGGGTTGGGAACAGTTTCCAACCTATTTGGATACCGTGGTTCCGCGATTTTTAGATGTGCTTCGACAACGCGACTTGCAGATGACTGTGTTTGTTGTCGGTCAAGATGCGGCTCGTGAAGAAAACTTTGAAGCCATTCACTCGATTGCGGCCGCAGGTCATGAAATTGGAAATCATTCGTTCCATCATGAACCGTGGTTGCACCTGTACAGCCACGATCAGTTGGTGACTGAAATCGCAACAACAGAAGAGCATTTGGAACGAGTCACAGGGCAGTGCCCGATTGGTTTTCGAGGTCCCGGGTTTTCGTTTACGGAAGATCTGCTCAAGATCTTGATTCAACGTGGGTACCAGTATGATGCCTCCACGTTCCCGACGTTCCTCGGACCATTGGCTCGCTTGTATTACTTTATGTCGACTCGTTTAGACAAGAGCCAACGAGAAGAACGTAAAGAGTTGTTTGGTCAATTTCGCGAAGGGTTTCGAAAGTTGAAGCCGTTCGAATGGGAGTTCGACGAAGGTCGACTGACAGAAATTCCCGTAACCACAATGCCGCTCTTTAAGGTGCCGATTCACGCCAGCTATGTGCTGTACTTAGCAGAATACTCTGAACTGCTGGCGAAGGCATATTGGAAGTCTGCTTTGACGATGTGTCGGCTTTTCAATGTTGGGCCTTCGCTCTTGTTGCATCCTCTGGACTTCATGGGGAAGGATGATGACGGCGATTTGGCCTTCTTTCCTGCGATGGGTTCACCGGGAGAACGCAAAACGGAATTGACGGCGTGGATGATTGATCAGATGAGCAAGCACTTTGATGTTCGCCCAATGAAAGATCATGCAGAAGCATTGTTCCCTAAACTTGTGTCAGGTGAGTCGACGGAACGGCCAAGCAGTATGGAAATCTTAGCGACTACAGGATCGTCGTTATGATCGAAGGTTCTTGGAATGGCTGGAAGCGACGTCGTGTCTTTCTCTTGATGCTGATGAGTTTTCCAGTGGCCTTTCATTTGCTGATGGGAGCGGCGGCTGAGCCTGTCTTCAATGGAGACGCCAATCGTCACGTGATGACTTCGGTGTTCTTTCATGATTTCTTGATCGATCTGCCTGTTCGAGATCCCCAAGGCTATGCAGAACGCTACTACGAACAGTATCCGGCATTAGGTTTATTGATCTGGCCACCGCTGTTTCATGCGGTCGCAGGAGTTGCGATGCTGGTTGCTGGATTGTCTGCGTGGGTCCCTCGAAGCATCGTCTTTTTTTCTGCGGCAATGTCTGTCTGGTTGATTCATCGGGTAGCAAAGCGTCGAGGATTTGGGGATGAGGGTTTGGCTGCGGGAATTCTGTTTTCTCTTCTGCCTTTGGCATTCACGTATAGCCGCTATGTTATGCTGGAAATGCCCACGTTATGTCTGTGCTTGTGGTCGGTTGAAAGGTTTGACTGCTGGTTGCAGGCGAATCGGCCAAGGGCGTTGTATTGCGCGGCATTCGCGGCATCAATGGCCGTGTTGACTCGCTTTGATGGTGCGGTCCTGCTCCCCACGTTGTTGTTGATGACCGTCTTTTCTGGTCGAATCAAGCAATTGTTTTCGTGGCACATCGCTTTCGCAGTTGGTATGGCTGGCATGCTTGTTGGACCTGTGTACTTGCTGATCTGGAAAGAGATGGGGAAGTTACATCTTCGTCAGGCGACAGAAAGTGTGTCTGGAACAGCCAGTCAATTTATGGCTCCTGATGCTTGGTTGTTTTATCCGTCGTGTTTGCCCGAGCAGTGCGGGTGGTTGGTTGTTGCGTTGGCCTTGATTGGAGTTTTATTTTGCTTCCAAGCAAGGTTCCGAGCGATCAGCGCGGTCTTTGCTTCGCTGTGGTTGGGGACCTACCTGCTGTTTACTCCGTTGGCCGAACTCTCCAGTCGTCACGCAATCTATTGGTTACCATCCATGGGCTGGTTTGCAATCGTCGGTTTGGTGTCTGTGGTCGACCAGGTCACAGCCTGGTTTGCTCAAAAATCTGAATCTGAATCTGAAAGTCGAAATTGGCTTGGAAAAGCGACTGTGGTCGCCAGCTGTCTTTTGGCAACAGGGGGGACTTTGTTTGCTATTCCTGTCTGGTATGTCAAAGGCTATGACAAAGCGGCAGAGGTTGCGTTTTCGATGACTGAACCGGGCGAAACGGTTTTTCTAGACGCATGGTGGGAAGGCAACTTTATCTATCAGCTTCGGCGTCTTGATGAAGACCGAAATCGTTCTGTCGTTCGAGGCAATCGGTTGCTGTACGATTTTACCAATGTGCCATCGGTTGACATGCAGGTCCACGTTGAAAATGAACGAGAAATGCTGCAGGCCATTGCCGATGTGCATCCTGCTTGTGTCGTATTTGAAGGGCCTCAACCGTTTGGTGACATTCCCATGGCAAAGCGGTTGCGAGATCTGGTGATGCGTCATCCAGACGTGTTTCCTAAAGTGAAACAGGTTCCCGTTGAATCAACTTTTCCAGGAGCTCGCAGCTTTTCGCTGCATGTGTTTGATGTTGATACAGAACAGCTACAGAAATTACTTGATGGTGGTTCTGCTGATGCGATGACGATTGATTCAGAAGCAAGTGTTTTGGGTGAGCCGGTCGCGATCTTGTCTTCGACTTCCAGCCATGACTTGAATCCTTTCTAAAATCACAACCGTAGCATCGTGGTTGTGAATCGATGCTCTGGGTTTCCTAGGCAGAAACTGAACTTATGAAGCTGTTGATTGTTTATGGAACTCGCCCGGAAGCCATTAAGATGGCACCGCTTGTTCGTTTGGCTCAGGCTGATCGTCGATTCGAAGCCATCGTGTGCTGCAGTGGGCAGCATCGAGAAATGCTGGATCAGGTGAATGACTATTTTGAAATTCAGCCCACCATTGATTTGGCTTTGATGCAGCCGGGGCAAACTCTTTCCGCGCTGACGGCTCGCTGTCTGACTGGACTTGCGTCAACGGTTGAACAATTTCAGCCAGATGTTGTGATTGGTCAGGGGGACACCACCACGGCGATGTGTTCTGGGCTGACTGCATTTTATCATCAGTTGCCTTTTGTCCATGTGGAAGCGGGTCTACGAACGTCGGATATTCATAGTCCGTTTCCAGAAGAGCTGAACCGTCGGATTTGTTCGCTGACTGGAGCGTTGCATTGTGCGCCTACTTCCATTGCTGCCGATCATTTGTTGAATGAAGGCTATCCCGAATCGGATGTTGCTGTGACGGGCAATACAGTGATTGATGCTTTGCAATGGGCCGTGCAGAAGGAGCGCAGCGATGGTCAACAGTGGGCCAAGAAATACGCCCAGTTGGGTGACCGTCAAATGGTTTTGATTACCGCTCATCGGCGCGAAAATCATGGAATAGGAATTCGGCAGCTGTGTGACGCATTTGTGGATCTTGCGAATCGGTATCCAGAAACGGAATTTGTTTATCCCGTCCATCTGAATCCGGAAATTCGAGTTCCAGTGCATGAACGGTTGGGAAAAATTGCGAACATTCACTTGGTTGAACCTGCTGGGTATGCGGAATTTGTTTGGCTCATGGATCGCTGCCATTTCATCTTGAGTGATTCGGGTGGTGTTCAAGAAGAAGCGCCGACGTTACGGAAACCCGTGTTGGTGACTCGAGAAAGCACAGAGCGTCCGGAAGCGATGACTGCAGGAGCAACTCGACTTGTGGGAACGGCTCCCGATCTTGTGGTTGCGGAAGTGAGTCGCCTGCTGGATGATCCGATGGCCTATCAGCAGATGCTGGTTACTGAAAATCCGTATGGTCGAGGCGACGCGGCTGATCAAATTTTGAATTTGATTGCAGGCCGCTGGAATGCGTAAGATCGGCTGCCAGCACGATCATTGAAAAATTGCTTGAATGCCACGAAGGCTGTCGGGATGTTCATCGGTGCCCGCTGAGTTGTGAATTTTGAGCTCACCGTTTTTCACAACACCGTTTTCATAACACCGTTTTTCATAACACAGCGTGGTGGTTTGGAGCTGTCGCTCGCTGCTATGATTCCAGCCGTTTCTTGTTCCACAGCGTTTCTTGAGTGTTGAAAGCCAATGCGAGCCGTTATTCAGCGAGTCAGTCAGGCATCGGTTGTTGTCGATCAGCAAACGGTGGGTGAAATTCAGCTTGGGTATTTGATTTTGCTGGGTGTTGAGCAGGCAGATGAATCAAAAGATGTTGAGTGGCTGGCGGCCAAAATTGCTGGGCTCAGAATTTTTGAAGACGCCGACGGCCTGATGAATCTGGATATCAAAGAGGTGGCTGGGCGAGTCTTAGTGGTCAGCCAGTTCACATTGCTGGGTGATTGCCGCAAAGGTCGCCGCCCTTCGTTTGTTGCCGCCGCTCGCCCAGAGAAAGCCGAATTGCTTTATGGCGAATTCTGTGATCACTTACGTCAGTTGGGGATTGGTGTCGAAACGGGACGGTTTCAGGCCACGATGCAGGTGTCGCTGGTCAATGAGGGCCCTGTCACAATGCTGCTGGACAGTCATAAGACGTTTTAG